>JBJXDV010000434.1:0-13324 GCA_046153465.1 Chitinophagaceae bacterium | reverse complement strand
ATCTTGTAGTATTCGGTGCAGCTGTTCCGAACTTAGAGGTTTATCAAAGATCCAATCATTTAGTAACAGCCGGAATTTATAAAGGGAATCATTAGGTACGTTCTCTAAATAAACATCATCAGTTATAGAGATGGAGAAACGTGATTTAAGCGGTTTGCCCGATAGATCCGTGATATCAAGATTCATTTTTACCCATTCCCTCGGCGCATATTTTTTTTGATTGGTAGTTAAGGAAATATTCAACGTTTCTTCCTGGATGAATACAGACCTGCTGCTTACCAATTGTTTTTGTTGATCGTATAATTGAAATGTAGCAATACCCGGAGGGAAATTAGTAATTGGAATTTCGATTTCATACATTCCATTCCCATTCGCTGCAAAACAAATCTTACCGGCTGAAACGCCCAATAGGTAGGAGTTCGGCTTAATTTTATAAAGAGAATCACTTAAGGCAATTCGCAACTTAATTGTACTTTTTGTTCGTTGAACAACAGAAACCTGCCATGCCATAACGGGAGAGGCAAGAATGTCCTTTTCATATGTTCGGTTATCAAATTGAATAGATGCTTTGTACTTTCTGTTCCTGATTCCTGCTATATTAATAGAAGCCAATCCAAGAGCATTTGTATGAAAGCGGATAATAGATGTATCAATTGAATTCTTAAATACTCCATCTACTTCCAGCGGCTTACCTTCAGCATCAAAAACACTAACTGCTATTTTATTATTTATTCCGGAAATAATATATCCTCCTTCCGGAGAAGCCAGAAATTTTATGGTAGATTTAGTAAAGGGCTGGTATAAGCGAAGTTCAGCAGGAATTGGTGAAGGTGAAGCTGTTTTTGGATCAAGAATATAAACTAATACTTCGGCAATTTTTTCAGGATTTCGTTCAACTATGTTTTTTGTAAAAGCCCTGAACCGATAGATTCCTTCCTTTAAAGTATCTGGCAACCTGATACTACCTGTAAGCGAAAATGCCTGTTTATTGAAAAGCGCATATTGAATGATATTTTCTTTCTCGTCTACCAATTCGGCGTAAACAGTGTAATCGTTTCGCATCAACCTGTAGTTAGATGTATTTATAAGGTAGATTGAAAAAAGACAATTAGATCCGGGAGTGTATAAGTTTTTGTCGAGGTGTATCCAAATCAATGCGTCCTTTTTTTGAGACCCGGAATAATATTGCGTGGCAATTGTATTTAGTGCTTCAAGATTTTTTTCCTGTGCTTTTGTTTCAATGGGCGCATCGATAAGCAACATTAAAAACAGCGCTATTGAAATATTTTTTTTCATGGTAGTAACCTATTAAACTATCGAGTGGGTTTATTTCTTTAACGGGGCACCCTCTACCTGTGCAGGACATTCTCCTGTTGAAACAAACAATTAAATACTATTCATTTTTTTTCGAATCTATTCTACTGTATAAAATATACTTTAGCGATTTTGTTATTTTCAATCTTGTAAATAACTATTGCTTTTAATGAGGTTGTTCCAATGCCGGTAACAGTTTCGTGGTCAATAACCGTATCTCCCTGCATTATTCTTTTAGTAACCTCACAATGCAAATCTTTTAATTGCAAAAACATTGTTTCATAACTTTTCCTCATATCAATTTTCCCTTTTGTAAGTAATTTGTTCGGGAATAGATAGAGTTCTACGCTATCTGAATAAGGGGCTAAAAATGCTTCCATATTACGAAGGTTGTAGGCGTTCAATTGTTGTTGCACCAGAGACTCTGGTGTTACAGGTAATAGATCTTCAGGTTTCATTGAAATTCCGCGATGAATAATCGTATTGATCGACGATAATGCTGAAATATTTTGAGTCGGGTTATTTTCCAGAACCAGGAAATCCGCAATTTTACCTTTTTCAATGCTCCCAAATTCTTTTTCTTTTCCAAATCCTTTAGCAGAATTAATAGTAGCTGCCCTAATGATTTCCCAATTCGATAATCCTGCTTGTTGCATGGTGAGTAGTTCGTCAAAAAAAGAGGAAGCATGCTGGGTGCCAATATTGCCAGCATCAGTACCCGCTACAACTAATCCGCCCTGTTGCTGTACCAATTTTAAATTAAGAAGCATCGTACTATCGTCTTTATTTGGAATGCTCGTTCTATTACGCATTTGCTTGTAATCAAAAGGGCGTTTTGTTTTTTCCAAATGCTGGAGATCCATTAAAGTACCAATCATAAAAGGATCGGCATGGGCAAGATCATAATTTGAAAAATTAAATTGTTGCGTAAAAGTTCGGTTATAATTCTGTGCTACGATAAGTGTAGGGATGTATACCGTTTGTTTATTGCGTAATAACTGTAGCATTTCATTGTCTAGAATTCTATCATCAACACTATGCACTAAAATATCCGCCCCATTAAGCACAGCTAATTTTGCAGTTTCGTATTCAGTAGCGTGAACAGCCACTTTCAATCCATTTGCATGGCTTTCTTCGATTACAGCTTTTACAATGGGAAGAAGCGTTTCAGCTTTTTGACCAGGAAGCACGATAAACCAGATTTTAATAAAATCAGGTTTGAATGGAATTTGCTTTTTTACTAAATCTCTTCCTTCTTCCGCAGAATTTACTTTAATAATAGGAGGGTCTTTCTTATCGAGATTGGGTGGTTGGTAGGTAGAAATCAGCGGGCCTGTTACCCAGGCGTTGGGAGATTTGGGTTCAGTCATTAATTTGTTTCTGATCGAATAATTACTTAACGGACCTCCTACATCTATAACCGTTGTAATTCCGCAGGAAAGATATCGGGCCATTAATCCATTAAGATTGTCCTTTATCCATTGCTGATCCTTTTCATACGAATAAGCCGCAGTTAAATTTAATCCATCTGGCCTCGTGTACAATCCCCCGCTTTGAAAAAAATGGATATGGGCATCAATCATACCAGGCATAATATATTTCCCCGTTACATCTACAACAACTGCATTTTCAGGAATTTTTATTTTTTTAAATGCCCCAATACTTGTAATGCGATTACTGTCTATCAAAATTGTTTGATCCAAATCGAGTTTGCCAGAATTTACATTTATAACGGTAGCATGGGTGAAAGCCCTTAGTTGGATCTGTTGAGCGGAGGAATTAAGGCTGGTGCCAATAAAAAAAATTAAAAGAGAAAATAGTCGCATTTTTATTTTAAAGATAAAGGAATATTCTTCGTCCCCTGTTATAGCTTTTGCAGGAATTTGTACTTTAGGAAAGAATACTAAAATTTTATGATCTCAATAATTCTGCCAAGGTATAAAGCATCCGTTTCATCAAACTGGTTTAACTCACGGCTATCAACATCCAATACTCCAACCACTTCATGGTTTCTGATTATTGGCACTACAATTTCAGAACGCGATGAACTGCTGCAGGCAATATGCCCCGGAAAAGATGCTACATCTTTAACGATTACTATTTTTGCAGAGGCCCAGCTATTTCCACAAACTCCCCGCCCTTTTTGTATCCGCGTACAGGCAATGGGCCCCTGGAAAGGACCAAGAACAAGTTCATTATTTTTTACGAGGTAAAAACCAACCCATAGCCATCCAAATTGTTCTTTTAATGCTGCAGTTATATTGGCCAGGTTGGCAATAAGGTCCGATTCTCCTTCTACCAAGCCTACTAGTTGGGGTAGTAGTGAATCATATTGTTCTTTTTTGGTTCCTGACTTTACTAATAATTCTTCCGACATATCAATATTGCTTATTTATTTGGTTCAATTTTGACGACAGCATATATTAAGAGGATAAATATAACTATTCTGCTAACTTTACAGCAAAACCAAAAAAAAAATTTTACTATGGATAAGAAATTTTTATTTTTTGCAGGAATAATAATTCTTGCAATAGCCTGCAATGAGAATTCAGAAACTAAAAACACAGCAAAGCCAGATACCGTTGTTTCTTCTGGTGAACACGATCATGCTGCCGTTACAAGCCCTTCAACCGACATACCGGAGGTGCCGGCAATTCCGGATGGCGCAAGAGTTTATTTTAAGAATTTAAAAGAAGGATCAATGGTGAAGGCTCCTTTTAAAGTAGAAATGGGAGTTGATAAAATGGCCCTTGATACTGCGAATGGAAAAATTAAGCCTGCTTCCGGGCACCACCATATACTAATTGGATATGATTCGATACCCGCAGGCATGGCTGTACCGAAAGATTCAACCCATTTGCATTTTGGTAATGCTCAATCAGCCACTGAAATCACTCTTGTTCCGGGAAAATATAAGTTAACACTGCAGTTTGCTGATGCGTTGCATCGTTCTTATGGGCGTAAATTAACTTCTTCCATAAATATTACGGTAAAGAAATAAAAGGGAACTCATTTATTTAACAAACCCGCTGTTTTTCATTGAACGGGGGGCTTTGTTTTACTACTTACCTGCATTTATTTATTTAAATGCAAATCGTGCAGATAGCGCGAACCCGTCGGGTACAAAATTGATTCTTGGCACAATATCTAATTCCGGCTTCCAGTCTAACGAAAGATTCAGGGGTATTCCTGAAAATTTATAATCAAGGCCAATGATGCCGGTAGGTCCCACGTAAGTATTGTTATCACCAAAACCAACATACAAACCGCCGCCATAAAACCAACCAAATCCCTGCGGCTGAAAAGATTTATGCAATTCAAGTAATGCACCTAAGCCAAAACGACTTCCAAAAGAAACCAACCCTTCGATAGCGCTTTTTTCAGTAACAAAATATTTAGCTGTTACCGAATTGTTCAGCGTAGGCGTTGAATTGCTTAGGCGCACACCAACTGCAAACCTATAATCTTGTGCAATCGAAGTTACCACCCCCGCTGTTAAAAGTATTCCTAAAATAATTATTATCCTTTTCATATTATTATTTATATACTTGAAACGAAAATAATGCCAGTAGTATTGAAAAAATGATTGTTAAAGTTGATATAGAATTTCCTTAACAGTAATAGTTAACCTATTCTTAGTTTTCAAACAATTCGTATTTTGTTTTTGGTCGTTTATCGTCTTTCCATTGAAAATTGCGAAGTAGCTTTTCTCCCTCTGGAAATTGTGCAACCGGGTACAAAACACCTTTGACTTCATTGATAAAAACTACCCGGTTCAATTCTTTTGCAACAAATCGAATATCAATAATATCTCCGGAAGCCTTATTTACACCAATCAATAATTTAACATCATCTTCTAAATAATACACACTTTCTGCATTGCCTTTGGCTCTCATATAATCGATAGATCCATCTGCAAAATAACCATTGAGGCGATTGCCCCTGATTTGATTGTACATGTTTTCCCGGGCCTTGCTGATGAGTAGCCCGTTTTCAAAAACATACAACCGATCTGCTTTCTTGTTTTTAGTATAGAGGTATATTGTATCTCCTGTTATCTGATTATTATTCGACCACAAGATGGGTTGCTTAAATAATTGAAAGATGGAGTCCTTTCCAGAATAAAATAAACTATCACAAATAGCCTGCATGGAGTCTGAAAAAATTCGCACATGACTATAGGCCTGAAAAAAGCGATCGGCACTATCGTTCCCATTATCCCTTGTATCTACAACCGTGGTTCCTTTAATGGTGTCTTTAAGATGTAACGAATCTTTTGAGGCATAAAGTTTACTGAGCTTACCGGAAAAAAGGGTATCGGCCGTAATAAAAGTAGAATCTTCCTCCTGCTTAATAATCATCAAGGGGTGCTGGGTGGCTAAAACCGTTCCTTCTTTTTTATTAGTTATTATCTGGTTCGCAAGTATAAACATGCCCTGGGCTGTATCTGCATAAACTACATTTCCGGATAGCTTACTATAACCAGTACTATCAACCGTTTCAATTTTGTTTGCCGTAACTTTAACGGCCCCATCCTCAATAGTCGTTCTGCTTGTGAAAAAAGCGATTTTATTTTTTAAATCATAAAAGCCTTCCCTTGTTTTAATTTTTCGCCTGGCACTATCTTCTATATATGTTTGTGCAATGAATGTAGCAATTTCAGTCGTTGTGTTGTATAATAATGAATCTGTTTTTAAATTATATTTTGGATCTATAAGGACTACATCTTTTTTAAAATATACATCTTTCATATCTGCGTAATACACGGCTTCTTTACTGGTAAGTTTTGAACTGCTGTTTTCGACTCTTCCGCCATTATGATATTCACCAATTTTCTGGTTAATATCGTATTGAAGTTCTTCAGAAAATAGATTCGATTTTCCATCGGTAAGCCTAACTTTTTTTCTCAGGTTAGCAATTTTGGTATCAACATGGTACAAAAGATACTGGGAATAGGTGTGAACACTATCGTTATCGTTAATATGTATATTTCCAAAAGCTTCAATAACCCGTAGCTTTTTATTATAAACCGCACTATCACAAAAGAAAAGTGTATTATCCTGTTTCAACTGGACATGACCTACCAGGAATTGCAGTTCAGTAGCCGAATCGATTTTTTTATATCCCTGACGGTCAGCATTAATTGTTTCCAGTATTTTGGTGCCTGAATCCGTTGCAATGGGTGAAGTAGTCGTTGGAGGTACAATCTGTGCAGTACTGCTGTGCCACGTACTTAACAGTACAAAAAACAGGAACAGAATTCTTGCCATCGTATTAATTGCCTTTGGTAGATGTGCTATCGTAAAGTGGTTTCGATAGTGGGGTAGACTTATCTTTTTTTCCAAATACAGATACATTTACATACCGTTTTGGATTTGTTTTAAAATCATCCAGCAAAATAGTTAAACTGCGGTTGGTTTGTCTTATTTCCTCATATAATTTGCGATCATTTAACAAGGCCCCAATAGTATTATTTTCATTGTTCATTTTTGAAATTGTATTCTCCAATTGGTTGAGGGTTTTTTTCATCGCATCGATGGTCTCACCAATTTTTACCTCGGCTAATTTGGCCGTAATTCTTTGAACATTTGTTAACGTAGTATCAATTTTTCCGGTGTTCTTTTGAAGGCTGCCGGTAATACTCTCAACATGATTCAGTGATTTTGAAAGTGCACCTGTTTGATTGTTTAACAAACTAGCAAGGGATTTAGAAGAAATACTTAAGTTAGCAATTACTGACTGAAGATTATTTTTTACAGCAGGGTCTATAATGCCATTCAGTTTTTGAATAACTGCATCAAGCGAAAGAAGCGTTTTATTAATATTATCTACCGCCGGATTTAGTGTGCTTTTAAATTCTGTCATCAGGTCGGGATTTGTTTTTACCTGCAACGTATCCCCTTCATTAACATATTTTGTACTGGTGCCTAAAACAACTTTGATGCTGGTACTTCCCAACAATGATTTTTCAATAACTGCAAGTGAGTTATCGGGGATATTAATATCCTTGGTTAAATGTATGGTTACAATTATTCCGGTGAGATTCTTATCCTTTGCTTTAAAATCAGATACCCTTCCCACCTGGTACCCATTAATAAAAACAGCGCTTGACGATGCCAGCCCATCAATATTTGGAAACACTGCATAAATAGTATTGCTGCGTTCAGTAATATTCTTTCCTTTCAGGTAATTAAATCCAAGAATAAGCACCGTAATAGCAATAGCTGTTAATGCGCCTACTTTTGTTTCGTTTGATACCTTCATGGGAAGAAATTTCGTGATAATTAATTTCAGTTATTATACTAACAATTAGCCGGTAATTTTATTCCTGCTGATGTGCAAAAGTATAAAAATTGCGTCGGTGCCGCAATTCAATTATTAAGAAGGTTAAAAAGGCAATAATTATTATTTTTTCGATACACTGGCAATTGGTTTTGCAGAATGACTACCAGTTGTATTTAACGACGAAGTACCCTGAATTTGTTTGGACTCAATGGTGGCTTTATATCTCTTAACAGCGTTAAAAATATTTTGCGAAATCTCTTCCTGACCTTTTGCACTATTGAGGTAATCTTCTTCTTCTCTATTCGTCATAAAACCTGTTTCTACCAAAATGCTTGGCATGCCGGTTGCCTGAAGCACCCAAATACCTTTTTCATTCCGTTGTTTTACTCCCAAACTCGTACGTCCGGCATTTGTAAATTCTTCTTCTACCATAGAAGCAAGCAGCAGGCTTTTATCAAAGTGTTTTTTGGTCCACAGCAATGCACGTGCCTTAAATTCCGGGTCATTGATATCCGGAATAAATCCAGTAGAATCATCCACCTGTTCTGCCACAAATTCTTCTTTTTCGTCTGTTCGATCGGCTGCCCATATATAGGTTTCTGTTCCATATCGGGTATTGGGTGTATAGTACACACTATATTTAGGCACACTCCGTGTACGTTTTTTTCTTTTCTTTCCTTTTCCTGTATAATAGGTTTCTTTTCTGTAACCTAAAAACTTTGTATGCTTTATGGGAGGCATCGCATTTGCGTGAATTGCAATATACAAATCGCCTTTATTTTTATTGGCAAATTCGGCGCGCCAGGGATTGGTAGGATAGGTATCGTCTGTACGAGTGTACAATATTTTAACCTCAGGAAAACCTTCTTCCAATTTTTTTCCCAATTTTAATGCGATATCGAGGCAAATATCTTTTTCTTTAGAATAAGCTCCATGTGTTCCAGGTTTTTCACCCCCATGCCCGGCATCAACAATTATTGTTCTTAAACCCTGTTTTTGGGTTGGATTTTTTACAGGATCATTTTTGAAAGATCCAAAGAGTTGAATTGCAAAAATAAAAAAAATGGTGAGCGAAAGATTTTTCATCATAACTGTAGCGGTCAATTTAAGAGTTGCTTAATCTTCACATATTCTTAATGCATTAATAGTTATTTTTGTTTTTACTGCATTATGATTAACGCCTGCAAAAATAGTTTAAAAAGTAGTATCCCGGCTATAATATTCATTTCTTTGATGATAGTAACGTTTAATGCATTCCCAAATTATGCCATTGGCAAAAGTTTTGGGAATTCCTTAACGGCAACGATGGATACTACTATTCGGCCCTTTTCTTCCAAAGACACCATTCCTCTTAAAAACGATTCCCTACAAAAAACAACGGATACATTGACATTAAAACTTTCTAAAGACTCTCTCGATGCCCCGGTAAATTATGAAGCAGCCGACTCTATGGCTTTCGACGTTCCGAATAAACGAATTATATTATATAGTAAAGGAAGAGTAGTTTACAAGGATATGGATCTTAAAGCGGATAGTATTGCAATGGATCAGAATACAAATATGCTTATTGCTACTTACCGGAAAGATTCTACCGGAAAGATTATAGGGCAACCTATAATGTTACAGGGCGAAACTAAAATGCAGGCCGATATAATTAAGTTCAATTTCAAAACGCAGCGGGGATTAACCAATAACACCTTTACCAACCAGGGAGAACTTTTTGTTAATATGGCCATTTCAAAAAAGATTTCCGAAAATGAATATTTCGGAAAGTTTGGACGAATGACTACCTGTAATTTAGATACACCACACTTTGCGTTTGTAACCAAACGGATGAAACTGGTTAATAAAAAATTAGCGGTTACGGGTCCCATTCATCCCGAGTTTGAAGGAGTTCCAATACCTATTTATCTTCCCTTCGGCTTTTTTCCACTTTCAACCGGTCGGCATTCAGGCTTGCTGCCTCCTCAGTTTACCACCAGTGAACAGTTCGGTTTGGGCCTTGAAGGATTAGGTTATTATAAAGTGCTTAATGAATATTTTGACATTACCCTTCGCACCAATATTTATTCTTATGGAGGATATAACCTTTACCTCACGCCAACATATAGAAAGCGCTATCGCTATAACGGTAGTATGAACATTGCGTACCAAAGCACCCGTATTTTAAGTTCCAGTGCAAAAAACGAATTTGAAAATTCAAGAACGTTTAATATTGGTTGGTCGCATACCATGGACAACCGCGCAAGGCCCGGAACAAATTTTGGTGCAAGCGTAAATGCAGGATCCACAAAATTTAATCAGTTTATTGCTAATAATGCGACCCGTAATTTTTCGAACCAATTGAATTCATCCATTACCTATTCAAAAACATGGGGCTCTTTTGGTAATCTTTCTTTAAGCGCCACCCATAATCAAAATAACAATACCCGCCTGGTTAACCTTAGTTTACCAAATGCCGCATTAACCGTTAATACATTTTATCCGTTTCAGAAAAAAGAATTTGCAGGTACTCCAAAATGGTATGAGAAATTAGGTATTGGATTAAATTCAAACATTGCTAATCAAATCAGTTTTTTTGATTCTGCATTTAGTTTGCGTCGTATTATTGATACTATTCAATGGGGCGCACAACACACAATTCCTATTCAATTGTCTTTACCTCCGTTGGGCCCGTTCCAGATAGCACCTGGTATTTCTTATATGGAAAAATGGTATTCCAGGAAAATGGCACGTAGTTGGAACAACACGGCCAAGAAAGTTGATACTGCATTTGATAAGGGTTTCTTTAGTTCCCGCGATGTGTCATTTAGTTTAGGAATCAATACAGCGATCTTTGGTTTGTTCGATCGATTTGGAAAGAACAGTGCCATCCGGGCTATCCGCCATGTTATCCGTCCAAACCTTTCAATAAATTACAAACCCGATGTTGCACGCAAAGACTATTATGCATCGCAGATCGATACTTCGGGAAGACAATTCAGATTTTCTTATTATGAAGGAACCGTATTTGGTCCCTTCAGCGAAGGAAAATTCGGTGGTATTGGTTTTGGAATTGATAATAATATTGAAGCAAAGATTAGGACGAAAGGAGATACTACCGAGGAGGGTATTAAAAAGGTTCGGTTAATAGACGGATTTGGTTTTAATGGCAGTTATAATTTTATAGCCGATTCATTCAGGCTTTCTCCTATTAGTTTTTATGCCCGAAGTACCTTGTTTGAAATCATTAATATAACAGGAGGAGCTACCCTCGATCCTTACCAGTTTGATTCGGTTGGATTTCGAAAAAAAGAGTATGCATGGCAGGGAGATAAATTTTCTATTGGACAAATAGTAAGCGGAAATATTGCCATATCGGCAAATTTTCAAAGTAAGAAAAAAGATAAGACAAAGGATAAGCAGAAAGATATCATAAACAATCAAAATTTGCCACCCCAAACAATAGACGAAGAGTTAAATCAATTGGAATATGTTCGGCAAAATCCTTCTGAGTTTGTAGATTTTGATGTGCCCTGGTCGTTGAGTTTATCGTATTCGCTGAATTTTACACGGCAGTTTAAAGCCGATTATAGCGGATTTAAAACAGAAGTGAATAGCAGTATTAATATGAATGGTGATTTTAGTTTAACACCAAAGTGGAAAGTGGGAATGAATGGTTATTATGATTTCAAAACCGCAAAAATTCAAACCATCACGGCCTTTATTACCCGCGAAATGCATTGCTGGCAATTGGCAATAAATGTTACTCCTGTTGGATTATATCGTTCCTTCAATATTACCGTAAATCCTAAGTCGGGTTTATTGCGCGATTTAAAAGTTAACCGTACACGTTATTTTTACGGAAACTAATCAATCAGGAGTACGCCAGTAGATAATTCTTCATTATCGCATGTGTTTTTTCCTTCAGCGAATCTGCATCATCTTCATTAGACACAGGAATCGGTGGAAGAAAATGTATTTCCAGTTTGTGCGGAAGAAAATAAAATTTTTTATTATTTGGCAGCACTTTTTTTGTGTTGAAAATAACACCGGGTATAATCGCATGTTTAGTATCTACCGCCAACCGAAATGCACCGCCGTGAAAATTTCCAATAATTTCTTTCGACTTGTTTCTTGTTCCCTCGGGGTAAATACACATATGAAAGCCCATCTCTAATACCTGTTTCATTTTCCTGAAACTTTCTTTTCGGCTTGATTCACTTTTGCGGTCGACCAACACCGATCCCTTTTTATAATAAGAGCCAAAAAGGGGAATTTTTGTAAACGAAGTTTTTGCAATCGTTTTATTTGCGCCGGGTATATATGGCGAAGAAAGAGGAACATCCATTAATGAATTGTGGTTACAGGTAACAATATACGAGGTGTTGGGTTTAAAGTTCTCCTTCCCTTTTACGATCAACGGGCAACAAATAAGTTTCAACCATACATTCATCCACCAGCGCGATATCTTTGTAAACAATATTGAACTGCGGGGTTCAGCCATGAGGTTCGTGCACATCGAAGGAATAAAAAAAATAAGAAAGGTTATAATAAATGTAAGCATTCCCCAAAGGGCCCAGATGCGTGCAGCTATTTCTTTAAAATTTTTCATACTTGTTAAACCGACCAATCAACTGGATCTATACCATTTTTTATCAGGTATTCGTTTGTTTTCGAAAAATGCCGGCAGCCAAAAAAACCATTGAATGCCGAAAGCGGAGAGGGGTGCGCTGCTTTCAATATCAGGTGTTTGGTAGCATCAATAAGTACTTGTTTTTCCTGTGCAAATTTGCCCCACAAAATAAAAACAATTTGCTTCCGTTGATCTGAAATTTTCTTGATGACGGTATCGGTTAATTCGGCCCAGCCAATTTTAGAATGGCTCATCGGTTCTCCATCGCGAACGGTTAAGGAAGCATTTAATAATAATACTCCATGCTCTGCCCATTTGATAAGATTACCATGATTGGGTATTGAAATTCCGATATCACTATTTAACTCTTTATAAATATTTACGAGAGACGGGGGTGGATTAACACCAGTTTGCACTGAAAAGCAAAGCCCATGTGCCTGCCCGGGACCATGATAGGGATCCTGGCCAAGTATCACCACTTTTACGTTTTCAAAAGGAGTAGTATTAAATGCATTGAAGATTAGAGAACCCCGCGGGTAGATGGTTTTGCCCGCTAATTTTTCTGTTTTTAAGAAAGTAACGATTTGCAGGAAATAAGGTTTATTGAATTCAGTTTTCAGTACTTCTTTCCAACTATCGTTGATCTTAACATTCATGCAAAAATTTTGGTAAAAATAGAGAAGGCAGGGCAATGTTGAGGCATAAATAAAAATAAAAACCAACTTTTCGAGTTTGTTTAGTGAGAATAATAATCAACCACTAACCTGAACCAACTAAAATGAAGAATACAAATCAGACGATCCTTGTGGCCCTTGTTTTTTTAGGATTGATGGCCTGTAATCGTTCAAATAATTCTAATCAATTTAGAGCTTTATTGGAAAGTCTTGAAAATTCGAATCAACTAATAATGGCTACCAATCAAGCAGTGTATGATCAACTGCAGCAAAAACTTAAAGATCCCCGAACAAAATTAAAAGCAGCTATTTGGCAACCCAAATCAGAACAGGTAAAAAAAATATCGGCTGACCTGATCGAATATATTAGCAAGCTTAAAAATGAATTAAAAAAAGAAGCAGTCATAGTAAAAGATAGTGGCAACGTAGTTTATAT
>JBJXDV010000433.1:0-3092 GCA_046153465.1 Chitinophagaceae bacterium | reverse complement strand
AAAAAGCCTTTCGGGCGGAGAAGCACAACGCATTCGCTTAGCCACTCAAATTGGTTCTCAATTAGTGGGAGTGCTGTATATTTTAGATGAGCCAAGCATTGGTTTGCATCAGCGCGACAATACACGTTTAATAAAAGCATTAAAAAACCTGCGCGATATTGGTAATTCAGTAATTGTAGTAGAGCACGATAAGGAAATGATATTAGCAGCCGATCATGTTATTGATATTGGCCCTGCGGCAGGTATACACGGAGGAAAAATTATTGCCCAAGGTTCTCCAAAGCAATTGCTAAAATTCCATACCCTTACCACCGATTACATTACAGGCGAAAAAGGCATTAATATTCCATCTGTCAGAAGAAAAGGGAACGGAAAAACATTAAGTATTTCGCATTGCACAGGAAATAATTTAAAAGATGTTTCGGTTGAGTTTCCGTTGGGTAAATTTATTTGCATTACTGGAGTTTCGGGCAGTGGTAAATCCACCTTAATTAACGAAACGCTTTATCCCGCTTTATCCAAGCATTTTTATAATTCAGGAAAAAAGCCATTGGCATATAAATCGTTAAAAGGACTAGAACATTTAGATAAGGTAATTGAAATTGACCAATCACCCATTGGTCGCACACCTCGCTCCAATCCTGCCACATATACAAGTGTTTTTAACGATATTCGTAATTTGTTTGCAATAGTTCCCGAAGCAAAAATACGGGGTTACAAACCTGGTCGATTTTCTTTTAATGTAAAAGGAGGACGCTGCGAAACGTGTCAGGGAGCGGGCTTACGAACCATTGAAATGAATTTTTTACCTGATGTATATGTAGTGTGCGAAACGTGCAATGGCAAACGCTACAACCGCGAAACGTTGGAAGTACGTTACAAGTCAAAGTCCATTAACGATGTGTTAAACATGACCATAGATGATGCTGTAGAGTTTTTTGCACACATCCCTTCCATTTTACAAAAAATAAGAACCGTAAAAGATGTTGGCTTAGGTTACATTACATTGTGGCAACAATCAACCACCCTTTCTGGAGGTGAAGCACAGCGCGTAAAATTAGCTACCGAATTATCTAAACGAGATACAGGAAATACGTTTTATATTTTAGATGAACCAACTACTGGCTTGCATTTTGAGGATGTTCGTATTTTGTTGGATGTTCTAAATAAGCTGGTTGATCATGGCAATACCGTGTTGGTAATTGAACACAACATGGATGTAATAAAAGTAGCCGACTACATTATTGATTTAGGACCCGAAGGCGGAAAAGGCGGTGGAACCATCCTTTGCGAAGGTACACCCGAACAAGTAATTAAACACAAAACCAGTTTTACTGCTCAATATTTAAAGGAAGAGTTAATGGGTGTGAAGGAGGTAAGTTGAGAATATGAATGATGAAAATTACTAGATAAAAACTATTACAATCTTGCATAACTTCCTTATATGACCAACTTTGTTGGTCATATAAGGAAGTTATGGCTCATTTTAAGAACGACACAAACCGATAAAAAACAAATAATATGACAACACTAAAAAAGATTTTCGCTTTGACATTCTTGGTTACAACTTTTGCAACGACTGCATTTAGCCAAGAGTATCTTGACAGCGACAAAAGATTTATGAAACTCACAGAAGTTTCAACCGACAAGACCTATGGCTTTGAAGTAAAAAATCCAATCAAAATAGGCTCAGACGAAAAAGTAATTGGAGCTTACCTTAACAGTTTAAAACCAATTGACGGAGACAAATTGCATATCGGTGACATGAAATTCAACCACAAAAAGCAAGATGGCTTAACAATGGTAGTTTTGACTTTTGAACAAAAAAAAGAAACATCAACAATATATTTCCTTTCGACTCAATTTGAGCAACCAAAGGCAATTATTGGTTATTCATTCAAAACAATTGACGACCTTCCTAAAGTAACTGTTTTTCCTGCTGACAGTATTCTAAAAGTAACCGCTTGTTCACAGACAATTTATTCAGTAGACGACTTTTTGGTAAAAGAAAAATTTGGGGACATTGCCAAACCGACAACTAACCCAACTTTCACTGGCGGACTTGATGAATTGAAGAAATATTTTGCAGCAAATCCTTTGACCGATGAAAAAGCAACTCAAATGATTTTTAGAGTTTCAATTGCATTTGTAGTTACTTGTGACGGGAAAGCAGGAAACTTTGTAATTGTAACAAAAGGCAGAGGCGACTTGGCGACATATGCTAATCAAGTCCTAGCTATTGTAAATAAAATGCCTCAAAAATGGCAACCAGCGACAGTTGAAGGTAAACCTGTTGACTGTTATCAAGTTTTATCATTTTCACCAACAAGCGGACAACTCGACAAAGTATCATACAGATAATGAACACGGACGAAAGAAAAACGAGCCATAATACGGGTTTGGCAAAAGTGGCGCTTCAGTGCTCCGCAGACACATTTGTTGTTAATCAAAGTTTGGTTCCCCCCGTTAGGCGTAGCGTCCCGCTACGACTTTATGTACAAGGCTTCCAGCCGAACAACAAAAACGAATTGAAAGTAGTAGTATATTTGAGTGGAAGTTTTTAGAAAAACTGACTTAGCTGCTACTTAAAAAAAAGACTGTAAAGAAAATGAATCCAGAGGAAAATTACATTGAAATAAATCGTCAATCTTGGAACAACAGAACTGACATACATTTAAAGTCGGAATTTTACGACCTTGATGGATTTCTGAATGGAAATTCCTCCCTAAATGATATTGAATTAAATTTACTTGGCGACATAAAAGGAAAAACAATTTTGCATTTGCAATGCCATTTCGGCCAAGACACTATTTCATTGAGTAGACTTGGAGCAGACGTTACAGGTGTTGATTTATCTGACAAGGCAATTGAAAGTGCAATACAAATTGCAAAAGATACGCAATCCAATACAAAGTTTATTTGTTGTAATATTTATGATTTACCTAACCATTTAGACAAAAAATTTGATATTGTTTTTACAAGTTACGGAACTATTGGTTGGTTACCCGACTTAAGCAAGTGGGCAAAAATCGTTTCTGATTATCTAAAACCAAATGGGCAATTTGTATTTGTGGAGTTTCATCCTGTTGTGT
>JBJXDV010000432.1:0-12759 GCA_046153465.1 Chitinophagaceae bacterium | reverse complement strand
AACATAATCGGGAGTTTTTTTAACCATGGTTGAAACAGGGGTAAAAGCAACCTTTATGGATTGCTATTAAAAGCCTTTATATCATGAAACGGCCCATTACTCCATTAACAATAATCTTTCTTGTTTTAATAATTCCATCAACAGGAAATACACAAAATTATTTTTACAACAGCAGGTATTACGAACCTTCCCTGTTGTGGGAAGCCGGCATATCAATTGGTGGAATGAATTGCCTTACCGATTTGGGTGGCAATAAAGGACCCGGCAGGTATTTCATCAAAGATATAAATATTACCAATACCCGATTTTGTGGAGCCGCCTACGTTCATGCATTGTTTAACAATATAATTGGTGGTAGAATAGAATTTACCATTGGGCAGGTAAAAGCATACGATAGTATATTGAAAACGGATAACAGCGTTGCACGGTATCGTTATCAAAGAAATTTACAATTTCGTTCAATGATAGCAGAATTCTCTCTGGTCGGTGAATGGTATTTTCTTTCACAACTAATGCAGCAAACACAAGATAAGATACCACTTTGGTCTCCTTATCTCTTAACAGGTATATCGGTTTTTCATTTTGATCCACAGGCAAGTCTAAATAATAACTGGATCAGTTTACGACCTCTTCATACCGAAGGGCAGGGCTTTAAAGAATATGCCGATCGAAATACCTATAGCCTAACTCAATTTAATTTGCCCATAGGATTGGGTTTCCGTTATGAACTATCAGCTCAGCTTAATTTACAGGCAGAAGTAGTACATCGAATGTTATTTACTGACTATCTCGATGATGTAAGTACTAAATATATAGATCAATCCTTATTTGATTATTATTTAGACCCAAAGAATTCATCAATAGCAAAGCAATTAGCTGATCGCCGATTGAATATCAATAGTAATGCAGGTAACCTGTCCGAACTGCAACGGGGTGATCCTTCTAAAAAAGATGCTTTTTTTAGTTTCAATATCAAAATAGCCGTGGTACTCAACAGGGAAAAACGCTTTTAAAAAAAATCAGCAAAAGACTACTTCGCCGGAAAAAAGGCAGGTTTCGCCGGGTAAATTGAACCGCTAGTACTTTACGCGTGTTAAGATAGAACCAAATCGTTTACTTTTACGTATACTTATAATTTACGTTCTTAATTGCGGTCTCACTAAACGCAATTTTTATTAAAGTAAAAGATATGGATCATCAATTAACCAATCCACCAAATTTTAAATCCCGGTTTTCATTTTTACCCTTGATTAGAGTTTGGGAAAAAATTGTTCGGGAGGGTAGACCAGGTTTACAAACAGTTTACCAGAATTTTCTTCAAAAAGTAAAACAGTATCCGGAATTATTAGTCCCTATCGAAGATGAATCGATACTAATTAAGCATCAATCGTTGATAGAGGAAATGATGACCACACTTTTTCCTGTAACTGTTTCAGAAAATAATGACCTTTTTGCGGTATGCCTGCCGTTACAGTACAAAACAATTTATGCCTCTCAATTATTTCGAAATGTATTTTTAGGTGGAACCGGCGATACGATTATTATGCCTGATTCGAATACTGAAAAAAACCTTCACGATGAACGATTGGTTTCGGCCTATCAAATGATACTTTCAAAATTGTACAATGTAAAAGCAGATGGAATAATTAAGACTGTTCACCCCTACAAATGCCCCTATACCAATTTAGATAAATACCTTGAGTTAGAAATAGACGTACGTTTTATAGATATACTCGTTAATGGACAACTGCCCGCCTTACCTACAAATTGCAGCGAGGAGGAATACCTTGTTTCGGAAAGCAGGAATATAAAAGAACTGGCAGAAAAAATTCCTATCGGTCTTTTTAGCTTTGATGGATTTGTAATTGTGCATGTACGTGAGGTTACTGAGCGGGAAGTAGTCAATAATATAAAAAATAGATTATTATCCATTCACTCATTTGATGATTCGGTTATTTTTAATACGCTGCAGGAACAAATACAAAACCTGATTGGCATACCCGGTATCCATATTATTTTAAAACCGTTTTTGAGAGTAAACGAACATCTTGTAGTAACAAAGCCTCATGCAACCGATCAATCTCTATTAAAAGATATTCCCTCAAGCAGCAAACATCTTCAGCTTTATAATCAAATGGAAAATGCTTTTTCAAAAACAAAAAAACCATTCCTGATTAATGATATAACTGATGAAGTGGTTAAAAAATACGAATTTTTTGGGGAGTTGCGAAAGGTAGGATGGCGCAATATTATATCCTACCCTCTTTTTGACAATACACAAAAATTTCTTGGAATATTGGGTATCGTTGCAGATACGCCTGGTACCCTTAACAATAATCATATAAACAAAATAGAACCCGTTATTCATTTATTTGTATTGGCCATACAAAAAAGCCAGGAGATTCTCGATTCACAGGTGGATAAAGTAATCAAAGATAAATTTACTGCAGTACAGCCTGCTGTAGAATGGCGCTTTACAGAAGCAGCCCTCAATTATCTTACACAAAAACAAGAAGGTATTGAAACCCGAATTGAACCCATTGTATTTAATGAGGTATATCCACTTTATGGTGCCATCGATATCAGGAATTCCTCAGTAGAGAGAAATCAGGCAATACAACAAGATATGCTGGAGCAGTTACACATGGCCGATGAAATTGTACGGCAGGCACAAAAACGTACGCAGTTTCCCCTGCTTGATGAGATTCGTTACAAACTCGATAAATATTCCGACTCAGTAGCAGCTACCTTATTTTCGGATGATGAACTTTCAATACAGAATTTTTTAAAAAAAGATATCGTACAATTATTCCGCCACCTTCAAACAATATTACCGGAATTAAATAGTTCGTTAATGGATTACCTGGATGCAGTAAACTCTCCTGTAGAAATGGTTTACCATCACCGGAAAGATTATGAAAACAGCATTACCCGAATTAATGAGGAACTGGCACGCTTTATTGATAAAGAACAGGAAGCAGCACAGCAAATTTTTCCTCATTATTTTGAACGGTTTGTTACAGATGGAGTAGACTTTAATATTTATATCGGGCAATCCATATCGCCCGAAAAAAACTTTGATTCATTTTATTTAAAGAACCTGAAGATGTGGCAAATTACTACCCTTGCCAAAGCTGCTCAGTTAATAGGCAAACTGGAAAAGAAATTAGCAATTCCCTTACAAACTACACAATTGATATTAGCGCATAGCCATCCTATTTCGATCAGCTTTCGTACCGCTGAAAGAAAATTTGATGTAGATGGAGCTTATAATATTCGGTACGAAATAATAAAGAAGAGAATCGATAAAGTGCATATTAAAAATTCAACGGAACGACTTACTCAGCCTGGTATGCTGGCAATTGTTTATTCTCAACCTCCCGAAGCGCAGGAGTATAAAGAGTATATTGATTTTTTAAAGAATAAGCAACTATTGAAAGGGACGGTGCAGGAATTTGAATTGGAGGAATTACAAGGTGTAAGTGGCTTAAAAGGATTGAGAGTTGCCATCAATTTTGAAGAAGAACAATTAAAAGAAAATATTTCTGTTTCAACGAAAGCAATCACAAGTTAAATTAGGAAAGATAAAAAAATATAAAAAGGCTTCATTCAATTTAAGCAGCGAAGTATCTATTCGCTCAATTTAATGAAACGACTTTATTTAGAACTGAAATCCTAACGAAATAAATGGAAGTCCGCCATCTTTCGAATAAGCATAACAGGCAGTTATAATATATCGCTTTGCAGGCGCAACCCAAATACCAGCTCCATAACCATGATGCCAGGCAGTAGATTTTTCTCCCCTTATCCAAACCCTTCCAATATCATTAAACCCCAGCACGCCCAACGAGCCCGGTATAATATATCCTCTGAAATCAAATAAATGAAGTCGGACATCAATATTTGAATATAACATTCTATCACCGGCAAAACGAAATTTTCGAAACCCACGCAGATTATCATTTCCCCCAAGATATTGTGCCTGAAAAAATTGGTATTTGCCAAAATTAATGCCGCCCCCTATTCTACCTGCCAATACTAAATTGGCGGCCTTATTGAAACTGGTATAAAAAGACAAGTCGGTCGAAAATTGTGTGAGGTTCGTACTGCTACCAGATAAACCCTTTAGTGCTTGAAAATAAGATTGCCAATACATACCACGTGTAGTGATTGTTTTATTATTCCGCAAGTCAATATTTATTTGTAACCTCGCGCCCGCAAAGGATTTACTTTTAAATAAACTCAGCGGGTCGATACCGGGTATACTGGCAGCATTAATAATCCGGTTTTTATTTTCTGTACTATCAATATCGAAATAGTTAAATACAGGGCCTGCAAGCAACGAAATTCCGGTAGCTGGATTTATTTTAAACAAGGCCGCAGCATTTATTGTATTATAACGGGTACGGTAGAAGTTTATCTTTTTACCTGCAGACTTATCAAAAATCGTTTCATTACCTACACCAAAAAAATTACTTGTATTGTTAGGAGCTTTTAAATCAGCCTGAATTACCAGATCCGTTTTACCAATTATATCTACTGCATCAAAATGATAACTGAAATTGTAAGCACCGGTGGCCAATGCATAAGTTGCTTTCCATTGATGAACTGCCTTATAAGGTTGTTTACGAAAACCATGACTTGTATTTTTAATGGTTAATCCGAGGAACAAACCATCATCAGGATTGTAGGTTGCAGCCAGCATAGGCATTAAAATATTGTACTTATAAGCACGGGGAGATATTTCATTAACAACCGGATCATCAGCTAGTTTATTTTTCCATTTGCCATTACCGGTGATACTATTTTGCTCAGTTGTTAAATCGTATAGTATTGTTTTCCCTGCTCCTGAATGTTGAGAGCCAATATTAATTATGTCATTGCCAGGTCCGCCCACTATTCTAACACGAATAGTTTTGGAAGCATCGCCACGCATGTCAAAATGATCTTCACCGCCCCTACCCCATAACCTGATTTCTTTTGTATCGGAAGAATAAAAAATACGATCGAAAGTTTTCGTTGACTTTTCACCGTCTTTATTCAGCTTATACAATTGAATATGTACACTGCCATCCATTAATCGGTCAATAGCAAACCAATCCTTTTTATCTGTTCCATATATATCTACTTCTTTTGCCAGGAATTTATAATACTTCATCACATCGCCCTTGAAATAATTTCTACGTTCCTTAAGTGTTTCAATGATAAATGGCAGTGAATAAGATTGAATAGCGGCAGGTTGTTTTTTTAATGCAGATTCAATTACTGAATCTGTCATTAATGGAATAAATGCATCCGTTAATTTTTCCCAATCCTGCTTTGATAATCCGGTCAAAAACAAACGATCAAAAAAACGTCCATTAAAATTATACGTATTGATATTTTTTGCTTTTTTTCTAAAGCCCTGAAATCTTGGCTGCAACCAGGGTTTGCTGATGATACCCGGTATTACCCCTTGATTAATGAAAAATGGTTGATCCCTATCGCGTGGTATTGGATAATAGGAATCACCTTTCTTTTTTTCATTTTTTCCCCAGCGCCACTGATCTTCATGCCGGTCAAAATCCATCATAAACATATCTAACAATCTTGCTTGTAAAGTGGCTTGCTCATCAATCGTATTATCATTATCCTTTTGCAATTCTTCCAATACTTTCGGTGTACTGTATGTTTTTTTTAGTCCTCCTGGTTCTCTTTCTTCAAAAATATAAAGTTTGTTTGCAAAATCAGTTTGGTAAATTCCCAACCGCGGATCATCAGGCATAAAAACTATTTTGGGATTTGCATGCGGAACTCCGGCAGCTGTTGCCAGAATAGGAACAGAAACGGCTGCATAAGGATAAGAAGCAGAGATAGCATCCACTAAGGCATTTTTTATAAATGTTTGCCTGAACTCTTCCGGTAAAATTCTTTCAGGATACTTCTCAATACTACGTAGTACATACTGATGCCCTGAAGAGTCTTCCAACCTTAGTGATTTTGATTGTAGTCTTCCTCCTTGAAGCAAAGCTTTTAATCCGCCCTTTTCTTTTGCAATATTAAATACCGGAACACGAATAGGGGTAGCCCATTCATTTCTATAATTATCGCCCCATAAAAATCGTTTAAATTTTCCTGCTTTAAAACCCGGTGCAGCAATAGCAGTTACTGAATCTGGAAACGAGGAGATTACGTCTACTTCGTCAGAAATAAGTTTTTCCTGAAACGCACGAAGGGCTATTTCGTATATTGGTTGTTGTTTGTTTGTTAATGAATAAAACTTCAATTGTATCCTTCCATCGGTATACAACTCAATTAACCCAAAGCCTTCTCCCTTTTGAACAAATAAGGTTCCTTTTCCTGCATGTACAGGGCTTGATTTTGATGCTGCGCCACTAACAATATACTGTTGGTTATTTTGCAGGATATATTGCAGAGAATGCTCGTGACCTGATACACGAATACAATAGGGATGTTGCGACAATACTTCATCCAGTTTTTGAATCATACTTTTATAAAGCGGGTGTTTAACATCCTGTATATTACCAAATGTGCCCCGCAATAATGGATACAAAGACCCAAGCACAGGAAGAGGAATATATAACTTATCGTTTAAATCGGTAAGCGGAAACAAATGTTGCTTAGCAGTAAAATATCCGCCGTGCGGACCATTCGTTTTGAACGGATGATGTGCTGCAAAAAATAAAAGCTTACCACGGTTGCGATAAACAATCTCTTTTAGTCGTGATACTACCTCATCTTCATTTTTACAATCACAATCTGAGTTTTCACCAGGTCGTTCATTTTGCTGTAACCACCATTGCGTATCCACAATTACAAGTACCGATTTATCATTTAGAGCTATTTCAACCGGTCCGGGGCAACCATTCTCTGGTAAAAATTGAACATTGGGCA
The DNA here is from genome assembly GCA_046153465.1 of Chitinophagaceae bacterium. Taxonomy (GTDB): domain Bacteria; phylum Bacteroidota; class Bacteroidia; order Chitinophagales; family Chitinophagaceae; genus Endoryza. Next base: position 5,865 of record JBJXDV010000432.1, on the reverse strand, counting down.
ATTGTAACGATGTAATATAACCGTATTGGTGCTGGAGTTGTTGCCATCCTTTTGAACGGCCCTGAAGCCAATCGTGATTTCCCGGAATAAAAAATGCCTTTGCCGCTGTGTTCTTAACTACCGAAACCTGTTGATCCAATACTTGTTTTTTTTTTGCGTACTGGCGCGACTGTGAGTCGGGCAAACCAACAGGGTAAATATTATCGCCCAGGAAAAGAACTGTTGATTTATTATCAACCAGGTTAAGTTTTTTTAGAAATTCTAATTGTGGGTTAGTTCCATTTTTTAGTTTGCCTGCATCACCAATCAGCCAAACGCGATGCAATATAGAATCGGGTTGTGCTTTTAAACAAAGCCCTATTACACATAAAAAAATAATCAGGTAAACTTGTCGAATCATACTTAGCATATTCGGATTGATAATACAATTAGATTTTCTTTAGAGTCATTTAATGTTTGTATACATATCTTAACAGGGTAGCCTGACCCTGGCCGCCTTCGTTGGAAATATACAAATCTCCCTCAGGTGTAAAGGTCATTCCTTCCGGTTGTGGAAAATAATCCGGGTTTAATTTGAATACATCCTCCAGTGTACCTGTATTGCTGCATTGCAATAATATTTTCCCGATAGATGATATGATATATAATTTCCCAGTAACCGGGTTGATAGCTGCAGCCGATGGCTTGCACTCAATGCTGTTATCTTTTGCCATTTGCCTTATATCAGCCCATGAAATTGAAAAATAATCATCATCAACAAATTGTTTACTGGAAAGTAAAAAACGATAGGCATTAAAATGATTGGAATGTTTACCACATTCTTTACAAATCAGTATGAGCTGTTCGTTCTGTTTATCATAACACAGGCTTTCAAATTCGAAATATTTTCCAAAATCATTCGTATAAGTAGCAACGAGTTTGTTTTCGTTGGCTGAAATTTCAAACAAATTTCCCTTGCTGTTTAATACGTAGTAGAATTGTCCTGCCTTTACCACATCTTCATAATCGTCGTTATCTCCAAAAGACGCGTCTTCGAAATTTCCAGTTGAGGGATCTACAAAAAATAATTTTCCTGCCTCATCATTAATCGCCACTAGTTTATGTTCACTTATATAGTCAATACCCGAAATTTCTCTTAATGGCCTTTTTAATAGAATGCGGCTTTCATCGGAAGAGTATCCAGGTAGGGCAGGCGCAAAAGAATTCCCCGTAAGCCGGTTACAATGGCTAAATAATAATGAGAGCAGGATCCCGTAAATAAAACCTGAAATTTGTTTCATAACAACAAAGAATTCCTGAAAAGAACTAGCATCGTGATAAAGTTTATAAATATATGCTCTTTTAGGGAACCGATTTTCACTTAGTACTTTCCATAATAAGTAATTGCTTAAATTGGGGGTTCAACAACGTAGAATGACCAGTACTGTTTTATTGCAAAATGTGGAACAATATGTTCGGGATCTTTTTGTCAGGAAAGTAGATTCTGAATTTTATTACCACAATATTACTCATACTGAATATGTAGTGGAAGCAACATTGCAAATGGCGGATTATTACCAATTGTCAGAGGAAGAAAAAACAGTTTTATTAATCGCTGCATGGTTTCATGACTCAGGTTTCAGCAAGGGTAAGCCTGAAAATCATGAGGCAGAAGGTCAACTGATTGCTTCAAATTTTCTACAGAAAAATAATGCAGCAAGCTATATTCAAAAAGTAAATGGGTGCATTGCAGCAACTAAAATGCCTCAATCTCCCAATAATTTATTAGAACAAATTCTTTGCGATGCAGATCTTTCGCATTTAGGAACCACAGATTTTATTGGCGAAACAAAATCATTGCGCCGGGAATTGATGAAAATAAGCGGTGTAGAAATCAGTAAGAAAGATTGGCGTCAAAACAATATTCAGTTTCTTCAACAGCATACCTATTTTACCGATTATGCAGAAAATAAATTGGAGCGGGTAAAACAAGAAAATCTTGCGCTATTACTCAGTAAAGAAACTATTAAATCCAAAACACCTGATGAAGAAAATTTACCAGTAAAAAAAAAGGAACCAGGTTCTGAAAGTACTCTCCGTAATAATAGTTTAGAAGAAAAAAAGAAAAAGGAAAAAGAAAACAGAACTGAGCGGGGCGTTGGTACGATGTTTCGTATAATGAGCGACAATCATGTAAGCCTTAGCCAAATGGCCGATAGCAAAGCAAACATTATGATTTCCGTCAATACCATTGTACTATCAATTTTAGTATCAGTACTCTTCAGTAAACTTCAATACTACCCGCAGTTTACAATACCTACCATTATTTTATGTGGTGTTTGTTTATTTGCGATCATTTTTGCTATTCTGGCTACAAGACCCAATATTACCAAAGGAACCTTCGATCCTGAAGATGTTGAAAAGAAAAAGATAAACCTGCTTTTTTTTGGAAATTTTTTTAAGATGCCATTGACTGACTATGAATGGGCCATGAAAGAAATGATGAATGACCGCGAATATTTGTACGGCAGTATGATTAAAGACATTTATTTCCTTGGAAAAGTACTCGCCAGGAAATATAAGTTTCTGCGTCTTTCTTACAATATTTTTATGTTTGGATTGGTAGTATCTATTGCAGCGTTTATTATTGCCTTTATTGCGACTATTGATTAGTCCATCATTTCTTTTATTTTCATTACCATTTCAGTTTTAGTAATAGGAATTCCCATAATTTTATTATAGCCTTTAGCATCTACAAAAAATTGGTCGCGGATAATTTTTATTAACTGACCATTATTTATTTCTGGTATTAACACCTGTTCAAAGTTGTTTAAAATAGAACCTAAATTTTTGGGGAAAGGGCGAATATAACGGATATGTGCATGGCTAACTGAATAGCCTGCAGCCTGTAATTCTGCACAGGCACTTTTAATGGCTCCATAGGTACTACCCCAACCAATTACTAATAATTTTCCGGTAGAGGCGCCGCTATCTAATCGCTGTTCTGGAATATAATCGGCAATCTTATCTACTTTAGCCTGACGGGTAAATACCATGTGCTGATGATTCTCAGGTTCGTAGTTTACATTTCCCGTTACATCTTGTTTTTCTAATCCGCCCACACGGTGTTCCATACCCGGTGTTCCAGGTATAGCCCATGACCTCACTAATTTTTCATCTCTTTTATAGGGTTGTAATTTTTCTTCCCCTTCATCTAATGCTGTTTTGAATTTCACTTTGATTTCTGGAATATCATCACTCTTCGGAAAACGCCAGGGCTCGGCACCGTTTGCAATATATCCATCACTCAATAATATTACCGGCGTCATATGTTGTATAGCCATTCTGCAGGCTTCAAAAGCAACTTCGAAACAATCGCTTGGAGTAGAGGAAGCAATCACCGGCATCGGGCATTCTCCATTGCGACCATAATAAGCTTGCAATAAATCGCTTTGTTCTGTTTTAGTAGGAAGACCGGTAGAAGGGCCGCCTCTTTGTACATTAATTACTACTAAGGGAAGTTCCATCATAACGGCAAGGCCCATTGCTTCCGCCTTTAGCGCAATACCCGGACCAGAAGTAGTAGTAATACCCAGGGCGCCGCCATAAGCAGCACCTATAACCGAAGTAATAGCAGCAATTTCATCTTCAGCCTGAAATGTTTTTACGCCAAAGGATTTGTAGCGGCTTAATTCATGCAAAATATCAGAAGCAGGTGTAATTGGATAAGAGCCAAGAAACAACGGTAATCCACTTTTTTGAGAAGCAGCAATTAATCCATAAGAAATTGCCTGGTTACCCATAATACTACGATATACGCCGGCATCCATTTTAGCTTTCTCTACTTTATAGGTAGTAGTAAACGTTTCCGTAGTATCACCATAATTAAAGCCCGATTGAAGAGCTTTTATATTACTTTCTAATATTTCTGGTTTCTTTCCAAATTTATCGGTGAGGAATTGAATGGTCGTTTTTAAATCTCGGTTATACATCCAATATAGAAAACCCAATACAAACATATTTTTAGCACGATCTTTTTCTTTCATGCCCATGGTAATATCCTTCAAGGCTTCACGGGTCATTTTGGTAACATCAATTTTTATTACTTCATAACTATCTAAACTTCCATTTTCCAACGGACTCACTCCATCTGCATAATTAGCAAGACGTAAATTTTTTGAATCAAAGCCTTCTATATTAGCAATAATTTTTCCGCCTTTTTTGAGTGCAGCTAAGTTTGTTTTCAAGGCAGCCGCATTCATTGCTACCAATACATCACATTCATCGCCCGGAGTAAATACCCGATCACTTGAAAAGCGTAATTGGTAACCACTTACACCAGGCAAGGTTCCTTGAGGTGCCCTGATCTCGGCAGGGAAATCGGGAAAGGTTGCAAGATCAATACCCAACAGTGCGGTATTATTGGTAAACTGAGATCCTGTTAACTGCATGCCATCTCCGCTATCGCCAGCAAATTTGATAACCACATCACTTAAAACCTGTTGAGTACGAGCCATAAGAACAAATGATTTAATGCTAAAATTACGAATGGAACCATGAATATAATAAAAGTTTATATTCTAAATGAGGCATGTTTTGTGAGTTTGATTTTTTAATTATTCTTTTAAAGAAAAATAGAAGGGGCTAACTTATCCGGGTCTCTAACCAATACCGGTTTCCAACTTACCCGGGTCTCCAACTCCGGGGAGTTCGCTACCGATTAAACTCTCAATGATGAAATTCTAAGAAAAAACCGTATAAATACCTATGGAAACAACAAGCAAAAAGTTCAAATTAGCTTATTGAATTTTTAAACTTAAAACCTTAGCTCATGAAACTTCGTATTGCTACCTTCAATCTCGAAAATATTGACGATAAACCCGGCGATGTTCCAACATTTGACCAACGAATAGCTGCATTAAGGCCCCAGTTAATTCGCTTAAGAGCGGATATTATTTGTTTGCAGGAAATACATGGACAAGAGACACCTGGCCAGCCAAGAGATTTATTAGCCTTAAAAAAATTATTACTAAATACAACTTAGGCCGGATTTAATATTGTTTCAACAAAAACAGCGGCCAACGAGGTATATGATGAACGAAACCTTGTAGTGGTTAGCCGCATTCCCATTTTAGCAACTGCCCAATACAATAATACATTAGTACCTGCACCAAAATACCAAACGGTAACTGCATTGCCTGCGGCAGAGAACACGGTAAAAGACATTAAATGGGAGCGCCCCATTTTTCACGTTCAGCTCGATTTAGGAGGCGGCAAAAAAATGCATTTGATCAATCTTCATTTAAAATCAAGATTACCTGCAGAAATTAAAGGACAAAAAGTAAACCAGTATACCTGGAAAACAGGTGCTGGTTGGGCCGAAGGATCTTTTATCGCTTCGATGAAACGAGTAGGGCAAGCGCTTGAAACACGTTTATTACTCGACCAACTTTTTGATGTGGAACCGAATGCACTGATTGTAGTAGCCGGTGATTTTAACGCACATCCCGATGAAGTACCGGTAGAGGCTATACGCGGATCGGTTGTAAATACAGATAACCCGGCCCTGCATTTTAGAGAGATGATCCCTTGCGAACATACTATTCCTGAATCATCCCGTTATACATTTATTCACCGTGGAAGCAAAAGAATGCTGGATCATATGTTAGTATCCAGGGAAATACTTAAATATTACCGTACATCAGAAATTCATAATGAAACACTGAATGATGAATCCATTTCATTTGCAACCGATTTAAAATTTCCGGAAAGTGATCATGCGCCGTTTATAGCCGAATTTGAGATTGATTAACATTCTATATTTGGCAGCTTTGAAAATGTTTGACAAACCTGGTGTGTGGGTTCATTACTCGAAAGGGCAATTAA
>JBJXDV010000431.1:0-5079 GCA_046153465.1 Chitinophagaceae bacterium | reverse complement strand
CAGGAAATAACAAAAATGGATATTACCATAACACCCAATAGGCTGATTAAAAACAAACGAAATTGCTTCATATAAATTGATTGTTTAGCTTGATAAAATAAATGCAGGTAACGATAGCCTCAAATAGTAGATAGAAGATAAGAACAGAAGAGCGCAAATACAGTGCCAGCTAGGCAACAGTTATTTGCCAGAACGTTTAAAAAAATATTAAATTAGTAAAACTACTGCGTCGATGTTTCAAGCCTCTCTCCGATTACGGTATTTGAGAGTTGATCGTGAAAGAATTTTTTTGTTTGCGAATAGGCGATTACCTGAGCAATTAGGTAAATAAAAACAATGATACCATTGCCGATACTACTGAACGCACTAATCAATAATTTTATAATATTGCGCATCATTGCTTTCTTAAAGCTAATGGGGTTTCCGTTATTATCGGTGATTTGAAGCTTCATAATCCTTTTACCGATGGTTCCTCTCCAGGAAGACGATTCCATGTATGAATAAATCAGAATTTGCGCAACCACCATCATAAAAAAATAAAATAGAATAGTAAGTGCTGTGCCTTCAGACATACCCGCATAGGATTGATCGTAAAAATCTCCACCCTGAGCCTGCACGCTATTAAAAATCAATGCATAAAAAATTAAATACAATGGAAATGCTATAATCAATCCATCCAATAAAGTAGCTGCTACACGCTTCCAAAATACTTTCCACAAATAATTTTTACGCCAATCAATTTCAAGGATCGCTTTTGAGGGCATTCCTTGTTTTACAATTTTTTCTTTCCCCTCAGGTTTTGCAAAATCATTGATGGCTGCATAAATATCTTTTACCACTTCCGTAAGTGCATCGTCTTCACTATTCCAAAATTGTTTATTGTTTAGTGGTTGTTGATTCTTTGGTAATAATGGAAGATTAGCAAATGGAGTAGCCTTCCACATACAATTTCGGGCCAGTATCGGGAGCAAAGTTGTTTTCTGGCTGTTATGATTCGAAATCACTTTCTTTAAGCGTTCGTAACATTCGTCATTATTCAGCAGATCCACGCTTACAAATACCAATACAATATCTGCCTCAAATAATTTTTGTTTATACTGGTTGATTGTTGTACCCGCCTCAATTTTATAGTCTCCATTTATTTCAACCGGCAAATTGGTATTAAACCGAATGTTGGAAAGGTGTTTGTCTATAGCTTTTGTAATATTTTCATCTTCTGGTGCCGATAAAAAATAAACAGTAATTTTCGACTTGGTACTACCCGCGGTCGTTGATTGTTTTAATGGGTCCGAGTTTTCCTTTATTGGTTTGGGTATTGGAGCGGTTGTCGTTTCTTTTTTCGCATCAGAAGAATTTGCAACCACCTTTTTAGAAAGCTGAAATATATTTCCCCCGACCGTAATAAAATCAGCTTCTGTGATAAATTCCTTCTCAATTTTTTTATTATTTACAAAAGTTCCGGTGGCCGAAGAAAGATCAACAATCAAATAGTTATCATCACCTACTTTTGATAGCTGGCAATGCCTGGGTGATGTGTCAGGATCAGAAAAGACTATATCATTTTCAGAAGCACTGCCTACAAAAACAGTGTACTTCGAATTAAGAATTTCGAGGATGGTTGGCATAGAAAACCTTTTAGAGGTTAAAAGTATAACAATGGCTTTCTACTAATCAATTGCTTTTTCTAAACCTAACAGCATTCAAAATGATACAGAAAAAGAAGCTATTGTAATAAACTGTTGCGACATTAATTTTTTACCATCGCATCTACCAATAACCGAATTCCGGTTGCAATATCTGTAAAGGCATCATCCTTATCTGGAAAATCATTTACTGGTCTTGCGCCTTTGGGCAGTGCCTGTAATTTAGCATAGGGCATATCTTTCCATTCGCACTTTCTTAATATAATAGGCACTACTCTTGCGGATCCTTTTTCATGTCGTTCCATCGCATGGGCCAATTCTTCTTTCCAGATATATTCTGAATTATTAAAGTCTGCGCTTATGAGCAATAGAATAATATCTGCCATCATCATTTCATTTTTAATACCACTATCCCACTCCTCACCTGCCACCAGCTGCCGATCATTCCATACTTCAATTTTTCCTGACCGCTTTAGCATAATTAAATGCTTATCTAACTGATTTTTCAGCGTTTCATCTTCATGCGAATAAGATATAAATAGTTTAAGTTTCCTACTGCTATCGGCCATCTTTCAAATTACTAAATAAAAATTACTATTAAAGGTAAACTCTAATTCTCACCGCTCCTATACCTGAAAAGTGGTATTAAAATTTAAAATTCCAGGTTGCCGTAGGAATAATTGGAAATAGCGATACCTGGCGCGCATCTATTTTTAATGACCCATCAAACGGGTTGCCTGTTTGATCGAAATAAATGAAATATGGATTCATTCTGCTATAAGTGTTATAAATACTAAATACCCAATAGTAACTGAAGTTTTTCTTTTTGGGTTGCTTTGGCACAAGTGTAGCCGAAAAATCAAGCCGATGATAGGCAGGCAATCTGTATTGATTTACTTTACTGTATTCCTGCGTGAGTACTCCATTGATTATATAAAACCGTTCAGGCAATGTGGTGGAGTTACCAGTGCCATATACATATACGGCCGAAAATTTCCATTTTTTGTTTAGTTCATACATGCCAACTACACTCAAGTCGTTCCTCCGATCAAATTTGGCAGGAAATTTTTCACCTCCATTTAATTGAGGGAACTTTCGCCAGGTCCAACTTAGTGTATAGCCAATCCATCCGGTAAATTTGCCCCGCACTTTATTTAAAAATAATTCGGCTCCATAACTCCATCCTTTTCCAAATACAAAATCTTTTTCCGGGTCTTTTAAACTTTGCGTATATCCCTCTTTGTATTCGATTTGATTCTGCATGTCTTTATAATACAATTCTAAAGAAGTCTCATACATGTTATCTTCAAAATTTTTATACAAGCCAGCGGCATACATCCAACTTAATTGTGGTTTTACCCGGTAGGTACTAGGCACCCACAAATCGGTAGGCAAAGTAGATCCTGCATTACTTACCAAATGAATATATTGCAAATTTCGCGTAACCGACCCCTTTAGAGAGGTATTATCGTTTAATGCCACCCGAAAAGTCAGACGTGGTTCCAATCCTCCGTACGTTTTTATTTGTCGTCCGCGGACATAGTTAATACTATCAAGTTTATTTCCATTGGCATCTTCTTCAAAGAATGTATGCGGGCCAATTTGTGTGAAGGTGCTGTAGCGAAGTCCGGAACTCAATTTCAGGATATCGTTAATTTCCCAATCGTGCTGAACATATAATCCGGTTTCAACGGCATATTTAACTCCTTCATTGTTGGGAGTAAAAGTTGTAGTACCCTGGCTGCCGCTCACCACATTGGGAGTAAATTTGTGATAAGTATACAATCCGCCAAATTTGAGTTTATGCTGCGGTGAAATGAAATAGTCGATATCGCCTTTGGCGGTAATATCCCTTATACCCGAGTTTAATTTAATGGAGAAATCATTTTGTGTGCCGGCAAATGTAAAATAGTAGTCATTGTAAACAAGTGTTGTATTGGCAAATAATTTTTTATTGAATACATGATTCCACCGAAGTGTGGCAGTAGCATTTCCCCACGGAATATTTGCTTTAAAACCGCGATTAGCATTATTAAATGTAAATACATCGCGCCCAAAATAACCGCTTAGGTATAACCGATCTCTTTCAGAAAATTTATAATTTACCTTGGTGTTAAGGTCGTAGAAATAATAACCCGAGCCGTAAAAATCACTACTCTTTGGAATAAATGGCTTTGCCAATACATCGATATAGGTTCTTCGAAGCGAAACAATAAAAGAAGATTTATCTTTTTGCAGTGGGCCTTGTATTGACAGCCTCGAAGCAATTGCTCCGATACCACCTTCCACTTCATATTTTTTTAGATTGCCTTCTTTCATCGCTACGTCAAGAACAGAAGATAAACGACCTCCGTATTGCGCTGGCATTCCACCTTTAATAAGTGTGGTATTTTTAATGGCATCCGAATTGAATATTGAAAAAAAACCAAAGAGATGGCCCGTATTGTATACAATGGCATCATCGAGCATAATCAGATTTTGATCGGGTCCGCCACCGCGCACATATAGCCCGGTATTTCCTTCGCCGGCGTTTCTAACCCCAGGCAATAGTTGTAATGTTTTTAAAATATCTACCTCGCCAAAAATTACCGGAACCGATTTTATTTGAGTCATGGTAAGATCAAACTTACCCATTTGAGCATTTTTTACGTTTGCATCTCTTCGTTTGGAGTATACAACCACTTCATTTAACACTGATCGCTGTACTAATTCAAAATTTGTTTGAATAGATGAATCAAGAGTTATTATAACCTGTTTTGATAAATAACCTGCGAAAGAAACAACAAGCTGGTAGGTATCTTTTGGTACAGTTATAGAATAAAATCCATATTGATTACTTCCCACTACTTTTCCCTTACCAATCATCGATATTGTAGCGCCAATTAATGTTTCACCCGACAGCGAGTCTTTAATATATCCGCTAATTGTATATTTATTTTGTGTGAAGGCGGAAGTTTGAACAACTAATAAACCCAGGACGGCCACAATTATTTTAATTCTCATACAAAAAATAAAAAAAAAATTTCAGCCAATGTTTACCAGTGAGAAGTAAATTTTATTTAATAGAATAATCCACGGAGTCTTCGAGACTACCACATACCGGCATGACATCACCGAAATAGGGATTTGAAATTGCTCTTTGATTACTCATCCAGTATGCGCCTTTATTATCGAAGGCCATTGGACAATATTGATAGTAGAGCTTTTGTCCCGAATACTTTACTGTACGTGTGAGGCTCCACAGAGCATCGGATATCATTTCAAATTCTTTGCGCTTTGCCTCAATACCTTTTTCGCCAATCAAACCTTTTCCCCATCCACTGATGGTTCCTGCAAAATCTTTTGCTGTTGCCTTAAGTGCCCCTGAAGTATCACCTTTAATTTCCTCTGTTTTTAAACTATCAGCAGCAACAATTAACGCCGCAGCCGCTGAATT
>JBJXDV010000430.1:0-7647 GCA_046153465.1 Chitinophagaceae bacterium | reverse complement strand
TAGGGTCGGCAGTATCGGGCAACAATTTCACCTGGAAAGCATTTTTATAACCAGCCGCCTCATAGGCCTGGTTCCACCATCCCGCTCCTTCCAGCAAGGCGGATCGAATGGGTTCTGGGGTTCCATTGTCGAGGTAATAAATAATTGGTTTTACAGCTTCACTCATTGAAGCATTGGGGTTTTTTTTCTCCAGGCGATGCCGAAGGATATAAAATTTTTCAATAGGCTCAGATACCGGTGTACTATAGTCGTAAAACGAAGTAGGAATAAAACTACTTCTTATATCAAATAATCTAGGCTTGTATTTATTATCTGGCAATTGCACAAATGAATGATGCATTCGGAGAGTGATTGCATCTGCAGAAGGAGTAACCGATTGAACAAATGCACCGCTGCTTCCATCGTTACTGGTAAGGGTAATGGTGGCTTCTATTTCGGTATTCAGTGGAAAATTTTTTGTACGGGATAAAAACACCGCACTTCTTGTTTTATCAAATAAATAATTGCCCTGTGCACCACGGCGCAGGCGGTTTGCTGCTTGCATAGCATCACGCAAAATAAAATCGGTTGCATCTACTAAGATTTTTGTTCCTGATTCAGCCTCTGCTGTAAAACCCCATAATACAGATTGTGCAAATGATTGTTCAACGGCTCTACGTTCTGCCGGATCTTCCGTTACAGCGCGATAATTATAATTTGGCTGAATCATCAAAATTTTACGGCCCACTTTCGTAAACTTAACAATACGGCCACCGCCCAGCAGTCCCCTGTCCAACCCAATATCATTTGATCCCAATCCGGCAGGCAAGGATAGCACATATAATAATTCAGTATCTACTTTGTCGATTTCCAACAATAGTTTTCCAGCATTTTCATCCCAATAAAAAGGAACAAAACCATCTTGCTTTTTTAGTTCTTTCGTTTTTTCTTCAATGGTTGGCAATTTCTGTGCAGAGAGAACGGAGGGGAAAAGAAGTAAGAAGAAAAATAGTCTATACATGAGCAGGTAGTTTTAAAGTACCTAAGTTAGGAAATGTACCTGCGTTTCGAAGAAGGAATTTTAGAAGTTCTGTGCTGATGATTACCTGTTGTGTTTCCACCACCGATAACCAATGAAGCCCATGATTAAAATGGGTGCTGCTGCAAGATAAATAATAGCTCCATTCAGCGCCTTTGCGGGTTTTTCGCCCATTTGCTGAGCAGTTCTGGTACATATAGAACATTGCGCTTCAGAAAAAGTTGGCGCCAAAAAAGATACACCAATAGTTAAGATGATTATCCGAAAACACTTTTTCATTATCCCCTTATTTGATACAAAAATACAACGAAACATTGTAGTTTTTGTTCAACCATGTCAAACTTTAATGGCATCGTTCATACGTATCCTTGCCACCCTTCAATACAAAATAATAATCGTCGAAAGAAAACGATCTGTTTTCTGCGTTCGTATAGGCATAAAAAAAAGCCGCTGGATAATTTCAGCGGCTTTTAATAGATATTATTTTATCAATTTATGCGGTTTCCATTTTCTTTGCCACTTTTTTTCGATCATCCTCATTTAAAATTACTTTACGCATGCGTATAAAATTCGGAGTAACCTCAATACACTCATCCTGTTGAATATATTCCATACACTCCTCCAGCGACAGCAATGTTTTTGGTGATATTTTAGTAGCATCGTCACTACCACTTGCCCGATGGTTGGTTAGTTTCTTTGGTTCAGTAGCGTTCACTACTAAATCGCCGGGTTTAATATTTTCGGCGATGATTTGCCCCGCATATACTTCTTCTCCCGGATCTACAAAGAAAGTTCCGCGATCATGTAATTTATCAATCGAATACCCGGTTGTTTTTTCCTGATTCTTAGAAAGTAATACTCCGTTACTTCTTCCGGGAATAGGGCCTTTCCAGGGTTTGTATTCACTAAAACGGTGTGCCATAACCGCTTCACCGGTGGTAGAAGTTAGCATTTGAGTACGTAACCCGATCAAACCCCTTGAAGGAATTTCAAATTCGAGATGCTGCATAGAACCCTTGGTTTCCATTACCAGCATTTCTCCTTTACGGCGGGTTACCAGGTCAATTACTTTACTGGCAAATTCCTGTGGCACATCTACAACCAATACCTCATACGGCTCACATTTTTTACCGTCAATTTCTTTAACGATTACCTGCGGTTGACCAACAGTTAACTCGTACCCTTCGCGGCGCATGGTTTCAATCAAAATTCCTAAATGCAAAATACCACGACCATATACCATTAAACTATCACCTTCATCACTATCTTCAACTTTTAATGCCAGATTTTTTTCTGTTTCTTTCATCAAACGATCGCGGAGGTGACGGCTTGTTACAAACTTACCATCCCTTCCAAAGAAAGGAGAATTGTTGACAGAGAACAACATATTCATGGTAGGCTCATCTACACTAATTACAGGTAATGCTTCGGGGTTTTCTGCATCTGCCAACGTATCTCCAATATTAAAACCTTCAATTCCTACTACTGCGCAAAGATCGCCGGCCAATACTTCAGTAACTTTCTTTTTCCCCATTCCTTCAAACACATATAACTCTTTCACTTTTGTTTTTTTAATGCTTCCATCAGCCTGCATTAATACTAATTGTTGGTTTTCTTTAATTGAACCACGGGCAACTTTGCCAACAGCAATTCTACCTAAGAAGGAAGAATAATCGAGTGAAGTAATTTGCATTTGCAACGGACCCTCTGCTACTTTCGGTTCCGGAACATATTTTAAAATGCCATCCAGCAAAGGATTAATATTATCAATCTGAGTTAATGAATCGTTGAACCAACCATTTTTACCGCTACCATAAAAAGTAGGAAAATCCAATTGCTCTTCAGATGCATCCAGGTTAAAAAATAATTCAAAGATTGCGTCATGAACTTCATCAGGTCTGCAGTTTGGCTTATCAACTTTGTTGATAATAACAATAGGCCTTAGGTTCAATTGAAGTGCTTTTTGCAAAACAAATCGGGTTTGAGGCATTGGCCCTTCAAAAGCATCCACCAATAGTAGCACACTATCCGCCATTTTCAAAACGCGTTCTACTTCTCCACCAAAGTCGGCGTGGCCAGGAGTATCAATAACATTAATCTTAACGCCTTTATAAATAACAGCAGCATTTTTACTAAAAATGGTGATACCTCTTTCTCTTTCAAGGTCGTTGCTGTCCATTATCAAATCACCTGTATCCTGATTTTCGCGGAATACTTTTGTGGTATGTAAAATTTTATCTACCAGGGTTGTTTTTCCATGGTCTACGTGTGCAATGATAGCAATGTTGCGGATGTTCATGTGTAAAGCTTTTGGCGGCAAGCTGTTAGCTGTTGGAAATCTCCAAAATAGAGGCTCACTAACAACTGGTAGCGAACCACCGTTTTTCGAGGCGCAAAGGTACGCTAAAACAACGGAGAGGCAAGGGAAAGATTGTGATAATTATGTTATCAGGCTAAATTGTTTTCGCATTTCCCGGTAGCGAACTCCGGGAGGTTTGCAACCTGGGGGAGTTCGAAACCCCGGGAAGTTCGAAACCTCCAAGAGTACTAAAGAAATTAAACCCTTACATAAATACTCTTTTTATCCATCCACCATCCTGCAAGCCAGCAAGTAAGCATCCACCATAAAGCAAAAAGAAAAGCACCGGTATAAGCCCCGGTAATACGAAAAACATGCTGATACAACCAATTATATAAGGATAAATTACCAATAGGTATTATTGATAAAACAGTAACTCCAATTTCACTTAGCAAGTAAATAAATAATGGATTTTTTCCAAATACCTGGAAAAAAAATGTCCACTTTGTTTGATGTAAAAATTCTACCACATAAATAATACCGCCAAGAATTATTAAATCCAGCCCTACTGTAAGTAATACAAAAGAGCTTGTCCATAATTTTTTATTCACCGGAAAACTGCTATTCCAGCAATAAGCCAAAAACATAAATATTAATCCTGCAAGCAATAGATGTACTAAACCTTCATACGATTTTCCTTTTTGCTGAATATACTTTCCTGCATAAAATCCAACTATAACATTTGCAATGGCAGGCAAGGTGCTTAACCATCCCTCTGGGTCAAACGCAATTCCTTCTCCATGATATAAATGATTTTCTCCCATTAACCATTTATCCAGCTTTAATCCGGCATTTCCTTCCATCGAAAAATCCCCAAAGCCATCCAAAATAAATTTATACCCCACTAATAGTAAGATGGTGCCAACTAATATCCATTTAGGTTTTAAATAATAAACCATCAAAGAAGCAATACCGTAACATAAGGCTATCCGTTGCAAAACACCCAGAATTCTCGTTCCGCTAATTGGCTTTAATTGCCAACCTCCATCTCGAGCGGCTTCAACAAAAGGGAACCAATACATTAAATAGCCTAACAAAAAAATCAATGCAGTTCTTTTTAATATCTTCCATAATACCTGAGATGGTGGCATACCTGCCCATTTCAACATTACAAAACTCATTGCATTCCCAACGGCAAAAAGAAAGGAAGGAAATACAAGATCAGTGGGAGTAAATCCATGCCATTGAGCATGCATTAAAGGTGCAAACGTTGTAGCCCAGTTACCAGAACTATTTACAATAATCATAAAGCAGATCGTCATTCCCCTGAAAATATCAAGTG
Source organism: Chitinophagaceae bacterium (assembly GCA_046153465.1). Taxonomy (GTDB): domain Bacteria; phylum Bacteroidota; class Bacteroidia; order Chitinophagales; family Chitinophagaceae; genus Endoryza. The sequence continues at coordinate 2,988 of JBJXDV010000430.1, read as the reverse complement.
CAGGAAATCGTTGAGTAACAGGCATACTATTTTGGTTTTAGTTAAACAATATTAGGTATAAATCATTTTTAAAACTGGTATAATTAAGTACACAAAAGATATTTATCTTCATTTGTTTAAGAAATCTAAACTCCTATACCTATATTGAGCGGCCGAAATAATTATTCTGCTACTTAACTTAAATTCATGAATAGAAAGAAACGTTGGTTTATCATTCCTTTGTTTTTAATAATTGGCTACCTGCTAGGTCCCAAACCTCCAACGCCTATTTATAAAAAAGATATGCCTGCTGTTCCAGATTCGTCTTCAAAATTGGAAGATTATATTACCAGACAGGAATCTGCTCATAAGGTAAAGCCAGATAATGAAGCAAGAATCGTTTGGTTCAATGATTCTATTCAAAACAAAACTGAATACGCCATTGTGTACCTGCATGGCTTTTCTGCCTCACAGGAAGAAGGCGATCCCATTCACCGCAATATTGCGAAAAAATTTGGTTGTAACTTATTCTTATCACGGCTTGCAGATCACGGCATTGATACAGTAGATGCGATGAGAAAATTATCAGTTGATAAATACTGGGAATCTGTAAAACAGGCGCTTGCCATTGGCAAACAACTAGGCAACAAGGTTATACTGATGGGAACTTCAACGGGTGGCTCCAATGCATTACAGTTAGCAGCAGCTTTTCCAAATGATGTGCATGCGTTGATATTATTGTCGCCTAATATTGCGATAAATGATAAAAATGCCTGGTTGTTGAATAATCCCTGGGGATTACAAATAGCTACCATCGTTAAAGGTTCAAGATATATTGATTCCGATGATCAACGTGATATTTATAAAAAATATTGGTACGCTCATTACCGGCTCGAGTCTGTGGTGGCCCTCGAGGAAATGCTTGAAACGGCTATGACCAAAGAAACGTTTAGCAAAATTACCCAGCCTTCTTTAATGCTTTACTATTATAAAGATGAGGTACACCAGGACAGTGTGGTGAAAGTAACTGCCATGAAAGAAATGTTTGAACAATTGAAAACAGATCCCTCATTTAAGAGAAGTATCGCCATGCCTAATACTGGCGATCATGTTATCGGCTCCTCCATTAAGTCGAACGATACGGAAGGAGTAGAACGCGCTATTGAAAAATTTATGGTAGAAGTTTTAAAACTTTCTGTGAAGTAACCATGTATTGAAAGAGTATGATTTAACATTCAATAGTAGTGGTACTGATTCTTCAAATCTTATCCAGGCCACCAGTATTCAACTTTTTTTATCGATTCCTGTTAGAAGGTACAGCATGAAATAGTTTCATTTCCTTATCAATCATTATTTTCTTTACCTTGACTCGATAAAACCGATTGCTATATGTTTCACTCCAAAATTGCCGGCATTGGAAAATATTTGCCCAAACAGGTAGTTACCAACCTTGACCTGGTAAAATATATGGATACAAGTGATGAGTGGATACAAGAAAGAACAGGGATTAAAGAAAGAAGGTATGCAGAGCGAACAGGCGAAACCACCACCACTATGGCAATTGAGGCCGCTACAATTGCAATTAATCGCGCAGGAATTACTCCCCAGGATATAGACTTCATTGTTTTTGCAACCCTTTCCCCTGATTATTATTTCCCGGGCTGCGGAGTGCTTTTGCAAAGAGCATTAAAGATGAAAGAAATTGGCGCGCTCGATGTACGCAATCAATGCAGTGGTTTTTTATATGCATTAAGTGTAGCCGATCAATTTATTAAAACCGGTATGTATAAAAATATTTTGGTTGTAGGAAGTGAAAAACACTCATTTGGTTTAGACTTTAGCACTAAAGGAAGAAATGTAAGCGTAATTTTTGGAGATGGGGCTGGTGCTGTTGTATTGCAGGCAACTGAAGATAAAAATAAAGGAATACTTAGTACACATTTACATAGCGATGGAGAGGCTGCGGAACTATTAGCTATGTTTAACCCGGGCACACATGCCAATCACTGGATGGAACAACCGCTGGCAGATTTTGAAGAAGCGGAGATCGGGCAAATGTTTTTTAGTCATGCTATGATTGATAAAGAACAGGTATTTCCAACAATGGATGGGCAATCAGTTTTTAAAAAAGCAATCGTCAAATTTCCGGAGGTCATTTTGGAATCATTAAATACCAATGGATATACCCCTTCCGATATAAGTGTGTTGATACCGCATCAGGCTAACCTTAGAATTGCTCAGTTTGTTCAACAAAAATTAAAATTACGCGATGACCAGGTATTTAATAATATTCAAAAATACGGCAATACAACAGCAGCGTCTGTACCCATCGCATTGTGTGAGGCTTGGGAGGAAGGAAAAATTAAAGAGAATGATCTTGTTTGCCTGGCTGCATTTGGAAGTGGGTTTACCTGGGCAAGTGCATTGATAAAATGGTAGCAACAGGAGGAAATGATGGAAAGAACCAACCATTAATTGCAATAGGTCCAACAGTAATACGATTGTCGCTCTTTATTGACCCTCTCCTAAATTTTAAGATTTTCTGTTACTTAAACTCGATATCTTAATGCAACCTTTAAATTAATAAAAACTTCTAATCAATAAAATAATATATGATTTACAGGCTACTTCTTTTTATTTCATTTTACATCACGCATTCCCTGGCCTATTCTCAAGATGTTCCGAGTTGGAAAGTAATTTTAAACAAAAAGATCATCTTAACTGGAAAAGGTGAGGAAGATTCTGTAAAAAATAAAATACAGGTAAAGAAAAGTGACTTATCTAATAATAATATTTTTAAATTAGACTATTCGAATGGTAATGATAAGACCATGAAAGGTTGGGTGCGTACACTTGCTCTTATAGATACTACTTCAACTATTGTGATGCAGCAAGACAGCATTACATTGCTGCAATTTTACAATAAAGACATAATGAAAATATTGTGGAGCCGAAGGAGGTTGAATATTTATACGTGGACGAGACCATTAGATTCTGGTATGGCTGCTG
>JBJXDV010000429.1:0-4511 GCA_046153465.1 Chitinophagaceae bacterium | reverse complement strand
ATAACTTCCCAATTACATCGGTGGTATTAAAAAATTTTCGGGCAGTACTTTCGGTGAGTACCACTCCATTGATTTCCTGCAAAGCTGTTGCAGGGTTTCCTTTTAGGAATGGAAAAGAAAATACCTGGAAAAACGAACTATCTACAAACAGTGAACGCAGGTGAAATCTCTTACTTTCTGACGCCAAGTCAGTATAAATATCACCCCCTAGTATTCGCGCATATGTTTTTATTTCGGGAACTGATGCTTTGAAGGCTTGTGCCTGCACCTGCCCAGTAGTTGCAGTGGTAATTCGGTTGCCCTCTTTGGTATTCCGGAGATTTGTTGTTATACGGTATAAATTGGGATTGGTTTTATGAAACTCATCAAAACTCCTTTCGTCTTTCCAATATAATATAGCCAGTAACGTGCAGGTAATACCAGCAGTCAATCCTAGTATATTGATAATAGAATAGAGTTTACTTTGCTGCAAGTGACGAATAGCTATTTTGAAATAGTTTTTAAACATGGTTAAAGCCCCCTCTAACTCCCCCAAAGGGGGAGAACTTTGCAGCATCCCGATCAATAGTAATATTTATCAGGGTGCAGGTGATTAAGAATTTTTATAAAGAACTTCTAAAATATCAATAGAATAAATTTACTTGAGCTGTTACCTTAAGTCCCCTTTTGGGGGATTTAGGGGGCTTTACTCCGTTCTCAAACTTTTAACCGGGTTTGCAATAGCTGCTTTGATTGCCTGAAAGCTCACCGTAACCAATGCAATCAATAAAATAACTACACCAGCTACTAAAAATATCCACCAACTGATAGTAATACGATACGCAAAATCCTGCAGCCATTTATTCATGATATACCAGGCGATGGGTGAAGCAATGCAAATACTTAACAATACAAGTTTTACGAAATCTTTCGACAACAATTGAACAATATTGGGAACCGTTGCTCCCAACACTTTGCGGATTCCAATTTCCTTGATACGTTGTTCAGCAATAAAAGTTACTAATCCAAACAGTCCTAAACAGGCAACAAGAATAGTTAGCAATGAAAATGCAAGTGATATTTTGCCAATACTTTGCTCTGCTTTATAAACATTATTAAAGCTTTCGTCCATAAACGTATAAGTAAAGGGCTGGCCGGGCGCTAATTCTTTCCATTTTGATTCAATTCGTTTGATGGTACTTGCTATATCAGCTTGAGCGTTCAACCTAAACGAAACATTTCCCCTGCTCAAATTTAAAAAAAGACATAAGGCCCCTATATTATTTCGCAGGGATTCAAAATGAAAATCTTTTACCACACCAATCACTTTATAATTGAGGGTTTTATTGGAACTATTATCCGCAAGCGACATGATTGTTTTATTAAGAGGGTCATTAAACCCAAATAATTTTGCAGCGGTTTCGTTCAGAATAACGGCAGAAGAATCTGTACCAAATTCCTTGGAGAAATTCCTTCCTTGTATGATTTGCATGCCGAGTGTCTCTATATAATCGTAGTCAATTTCCCAATGTCCCGTAAGCACTCCTTTACTCTGCTCAAGTTGCCCCTCGGGGTACATAGCGCCATTCCCCCTGTTAGAAGGCGTTGGCAGATAGCCAGAAAGTGTACCTTTTTCTACTCCTTCCAATTTTACAACCTCATCACGGAAGAACCCAGCCTGCTTATCAAGCGCATAAGCATCATTGATGATTAATACCTGGTCCTTATTGAAGCCAACATTCTTATGCTGGATATAATTTATCTGGCGGAAAACAATGATCGTTCCAATGATCAAAACAATAGAAGCAACGAATTGAAAAATTACCAGCGTGTTGCGTAAATTTCCTGATTTAAGATTTAAAAAACCTTTCAACACCTTAATAGGTTGAAAAGAAGAAAGAAAAACTGCGGGATAGCTTCCTGCCAATATGCCTACCAACAGCGGTAAAATAAAGAGCAGTAGTAAAAATCTCTCTTTAAATAAACTACTTAAATAAAATACCTTACCGGATATATCATTGAAAAATGGCAATAATAAAAATACCAATGCCAACGCTATTACCATTGCAAAAAAAGAAAGCATTACACACTCTGTAAAAAATTGAAGCATCAATTGATAACGTACCGAACCCAATACTTTTCTTATGCCAACTTCTTTCGCTCGTTTGGACGACCGGGCAGTACTTAGGTTCATAAAATTGATGCAGGCAATTACCAGCACAAATAATGCAACGATGGAAAAAATATAAACATATTGTATATCACCATTGCTTCCAAGTTCATTTGATTGCTTTGATTTTAAATGAATATCAGTCATAGGAATCATCGAGAACCGGTAATAGGATCCTGATTTCGTCAGTTCATCCACCGATGAACCAATCGCCTTCACCAGTTGTGGGTTTACATATTTTTGATTAACCTGTCCAAAATAAGTATCAAATTTTTTTGGATCAGCATCTTTAGTCAGGAGGATATACGAATAATGATTATTGGAAAGAAAATCTCCCCAGGTATATTCAAGACTTTTCATGGAGATAAAAAAATCTGCCCTGAGGTGTGAATTTTCAGGAATATCCTGCATTATTCCCGTTATCTTAAAATCTTTCTTGTTATCAAGTTGCAATAATTGCCCAACGGGATTCTGATCCGCAAAATGGCGTTTGGCAGCAGATTCACTGATAACAATTGTATTTGGCTCCTTCAATACCAATGTCGGGTTGCCCGATACTAACGGAAAAGTAAATATGTCAAAAACGCTTGAGTCTGCATAAAGAATTTTTGTTTCCCGGATATTATTAATTGTTCCTGTTTTCCTGATTAAAAATGGACCTCCATCATAAAATCGAACAATATTTTCAACCTCGGGGTAATCTTTTTTTAGAGTTGGACCAAGTATATCCGGCGTTTGCGCGGAAGACTGTTCTGAACCACCATACTTTATTTCTGTATTTAACCGATAAATATGAGTTGCTTTTTTGTGAAACAAATCGTAGCTAAGTTCATCAGTTACAAAAAGCATAATCAATAAGCAACAGGTTATTCCAATTGCTAATCCGAAAATATTAATTGCTGAAAAACCTTTGTTCTTCACTAGATTTCTAAAGGCAATTTTGAAATAATTCTTTATCATAATTAAAGCCCCCTTTAGCTCTCCGCCAGTTGGCGGAGAAGATTTGTAACACTCGAATAAAGGCCCCCTTCAATTCCCCCAAAGGGGGAAGGTTGGTAGCACTCGAAATGATTATATTACTATTCTGGTGTAAGTGATTAAAATATTTTTATAAAGAACTTTTAAAATAACAATAGGATACATTTTTTTACACTGTTACCCAAAGCCCCCTTCGGGGGTTGGGGGGCTATTCACTCCGCAAACTCTTCACCGGGTTTGCCCTACTTGCTTTGAGGGTTTGAAATCCAACTGCTATACAAGTAACCAAAATAGCTGCCATACCTGCCAGCCCAAACACCCACCAACTGACAGTAGTTCGATAGGCAAAATCCTCGAGCCACTTATTCATCAGGTACCAGGCAAATGGAACCGCTATCACAAAGGCAATTCCTATCAATTGCAAAAAATCTTTCGAAAGAATAAAAGATATATCCGATACCGTTGCTCCTAATACTTTACGAATGCCAATCTCTTTTGTTTTTTGTTGAATCATAAATGACAATAAACCAATTAACCCTAATGCATTGATCAGTATCGATACAAGGGTAAATAAATTAAGTAACTGCACCGTTCTCTTTTCTTCTTTATACTGTTTAGCAATATGTTCATCTAAAAAATTGGCCTCAAATAAATCATTGGGGTATACTTCTGAAAAAGCTTTTTCAATAGCGGTTAGGGTAGTACCCGAAGAAGCGGTGCTTAATTTAATACCTGCATTATAATAAAAGAATGGATAGGGAACCATTAATACGGGGGATACCGGTGCATGCAGAGACGCAACATGATAATCTTTCATTACACCAATCACCGGCGCTGAAATACTGTTTAAAGAAAAAGTTACGAGATGCCCCAGTGCGTCCTCAGGATTTACAAAGCCCAACGATTTAACAGCTGTTTCATTAATTACTACGGAATATTGCCGCAACGAATCGGGAATTAGACGATCCACTTTTCGTTCATCCGATTCCGTGAACCACCGACCCGCTACCAAATGAAGACCATAGGTTTCCTGGTAGGCCTTGTCTGCCACTTTTACTTCAACATTAAGCCGTTCAGCAGTGTATTTTTCTTTCCGGTTAAAATCAGCACCAAAACCGTTATCAGAAATCGGGGCACCTAATGAATAACTGAAATTAGCAATACCAGGTATTGAATTTAGTTTGCTTCTAAATGATTCCAATTGTTCCTGTTTATTACCGGGTAATGCTATATCTACTATTTGTTCTTTCTGAAAACCTAATGGTTTTGAGTTGATATAATGCATTTGTTTTACCACTACAATTGCTCCGATGATCAATACCTGGGCCGTTAAAAACTGAAAGGTTACCAGGCTCCTTCGAATAAAAACAGTTGAACCTTTCGG
>JBJXDV010000428.1:0-7687 GCA_046153465.1 Chitinophagaceae bacterium | reverse complement strand
CGGAAGAAGCAATGCTAATAACCGTATGTTGATTTACAATAGAAGGAGATGCGTTGATTAACTCCAGCCCTTTACTTCCGAAGAAAATAGCAGCAATTTTACTTAACCCGGTAACCCCATTTTTTTCAATCACCTTAATTCGGTAATAGGTAGTACCATTCTGCAAAAAATTATCTGTGTATTGATAACTATGCTGACCATTCTTAGCAGAAACTGCAGCCATTGGTACAAACAGACGATTATCTTTTGAAGATAATAGCTCAAACCGATCTGCATCGGTATCTGCACTTACTTCCCAACTTAATATACCCTGGTTACCATTGCGTCGGGCAGAAAATGATAAGATATGAATAGGTAATGAAGCTGAAAAAGGGTTGGTAAGGAAGTTTGTACTTGCTAACGTAAATGGACCATAGTTAACAGGGGCTACTTCAATTGAACCATTTGTTGGGCTTCCCGTAATGATTCCATTGCCAAGATTAATCCATCCCTGTCCATCGAAATAACTTACTACGAGGCTTGGTAAATCAGTTACACCGCTATAGGGTGTAATTTTTAACTTCATTTGCCTGGGACCAGGGGTTCCATTAATCAACCAATATTCTACATTACTGATATGATCAATCATTTGAAATAATTGGTTTCCATAAACTGATTGTGGGTTACCGGGATTATATTCTACCGTATAAAAATCCGTTGCGGAACCACCTCCGTTTGCATTAAGTACCAAAGGCGAATAACGACCTGATTTACCAATATGAAATGTAAAATTTTGTTCTCCTATTTTTTTTAGAGGCCCGTCAACATATGAAAGTGCAGATCCACCCAATAAAGTACTATTTCGATTCATGGTTATAAGAAAAGAACTATTGATTGCCTTTACGATACCATTTTCAAGATACAACGTACCACCCGTGGCTATTGACAGCGCATTACTTAGTGTTAGTCCGGAGGGATTACTATTTGATACTTTTAATGTTCCCGTTATTATTGATGGCAAACCACTTCCGGTAAACTGTGGAAAAATACTTTTATATTCAAAGCTGTTAATACCACCTGCATCATAATTTCGGGATCCTGTTACCTGGATATTTCCGGCAGGGGCAGTTGGAAGCAATCCGGGAGAGGCCCCCGTGCTAAGCCAACCTCCGTTTCCGCTATAAAAAGCATCACCAATCGCCGCGCTATTTTCATCAAAACTTAGCGTACCATTTCCCGTTAGCTCTATAGAACCTCTGTTAGGAAATGGGCCCGAAAGAGATCCGGTAAATGCAACCATTGCCTGATTGGTTAAAAATAATTTTCCTTTTGAATTGTTGGATCCGATTTTTAAAGATGAAGCCAATGAGCGATTAAATAATAATGTATCCGAACTAAAGTTAATTACTCCCGTATCGCCTGATGTGGAACACCATCCATTGCTACCAGAAAAATTTCCCATACCCTGGCAAACCTGGCACTGACCATCTTTCATATTTATTTTGCCACTACTGTTAAATAAACCTCCCGAAACGGCAAGGATGCCGCTATTCAACGTTATAGGATTTGTTCCTGCCACAAAAGTTCCTGCAATGACCAACGCACGCAAAGAGCCAAGCGTAAGCGGAGAATTTAATTTCAACCCCGCTCCGGGTGCTACTTTGAAGCTGGTATTTAATGTAGACGTGCAATAAAAACTTTGCACCGAATTACTATTGGCAACCAGCATTGGGTCCTCCGATTGCGCGGTAATATTTCCGTTACCAGTTACAAGTAAATTTCCTCTAAACCGAAATTCGTTATTCGGTTTAAGATCAACGGTACCAAGATTTAAAATTCCATTATTTATTGTAACATCACCATTAACTTGAACAATAGCCGTAGTGCCAAAAAGATTTCCTTCTTTAATAAATAAAATAGCCTGATCTATTTCGAGATTCCCTCCAATGGTTAACGCAAAACTGTTGTTTAGGGTCAATCGAAAATCCTGTCCGGCTGTTCCTGTTCTCTTTAAAATCAGGTTTCCCTGAATAACAGATAATGCACCCTGTTGATTCCAATTTCCTCCAATACTGTTTGAATAATTTATTACGAGATTGCCCCAGTTTACGGAAGCGGGTAAGGGAGTTGTATGGTTAATCCAGTTACGGATTTCAACGGTAGAAGAGGAAGCGAACGATTCAACACCCCCAAAAATACTTGAGCCGGCGGTAGTCGAAACTGACGAAGCGTTATCATGATAATAAATACCACCGTTATCAATTTGAAAAGTACCCGAAAAAAAAATAGAAAAACTTGCATACAGTATTCCGCCTGATTCAATTATTAATGTAGTGGAAGCTGATCCAATCGTCCATATTGATGTAGTATAAAGAACATGTGTATTTTGAATTACAAATTGATCTCCTGGCGCAGTAAAAGATACCGGCGCAAATCCACCGCCTAACCGGTTACTATTCCAGGAAGACAGGTTATTAGGAGAAACAGACCCTTGAGAAAAATAAGTTGTGGCTCCTGACGTAAAACAACTAATTATCAGCCCCGCAACGAATATAAAATACTTCATACCATTCATTTATTTCTTCATTTCAAACAAAGAATGGTCATCAACAATATTGGAAAATCAGGGTTTAAAGAATTTCAACAGGTTGGTTTTAATGCCGGAAGATACTCCAAAAACATGGAAAAGCCCTGCAGATATCCTTTGTACCGGCAAAGAAACTTCCTGGGTTCCTAGCATTAATTGACATTGAATTTTAGATATTAGTTGTCCGATATTATTTACAAGATAGAGTGTCATTGGCGCTTTTATTGAAGAATTTATCTTTATAATGCAAGTTGCATTGAACCCCTGAACCATTATTCCGGTAAGAGAAACTCTTTTTTTGGCAGAATAACAGGGAATTATATTACTGTAATAGTGATTGCCGAACACTCCGGTTACATGAATTCGATAATAGCAAACATGGTCTATTAATCGATTCTCTTTATCAATGAATATGAAATTGTTTTGCGTAAGGGGAATTCGTTTAAGTGTTTGAAAGAAATGCCCGTCTCGTGAATATTCTATGTCAAATGTGGATGCGGTCAAATCATTACTGAATTTTCCGGTTAGCTCGATACCAGATGAATTTTGGCGCACTGCAAAAAAAATCATTTGCAGTGGCAATGGGTTTTGGTTCTGTTGACTGCTTGCCAACGTAAAATATTTGTCAACGGTTGCGAAGGGAGATAGTGCGTTACTGGTAACAGATCCTGCAGCCCCTGCAGAACCGGTTGTGTTGGAATTACCTTCATCAATCCATGTGGTTCCAACTAAATGTGCCACTCTTAAATCGGAAACATTTGTAACTCCTCCACTATTTACATTATCAAACGATAATTCTACCTTGGCCGCTGCCCCATTTCCGGCTTCTATACTCCAGTATTCAATTTGAGAAATATGATCGATCCCATTTCCCATTGTTGCCGCTAAACCATAAGGGTTGTTCTTAAAAAATTCAACAGTAAAATTTCCCGTGGCATTTTTCAATTCAATCCAACGCTGCACTTGTCCCTTACCAATCGGAAATAGAAAATAATTTGTGTTATTCAAACCAATTTTTTGAAGTGGTCCATCTATAAAACTCGAACTGTTTGTGCTATCGGCCTGTATTGTGCAGTTCGATTGAAGCGATAGCATTTGAGAAGCCGTTGAAATAATCTTTCCGTTTGCTAATACTAGTTTATAAGGTAATGAAACCGGGCTTCTTAATACGGCACCTGCTGCATTATTCATTTTAATGGAAATACTGTTATTAATGCTTCCAGTTATAGAAATATCCTGAATTATAACGCCATTTAATTCAATAACCGGGAGGCCTATGGAGCTTTCGGTTATTGTTCCACTGCATATCAATTGCCCCCTTATTTTTATACTGTTATTATTGGGGCCACTTGCCAAATTAAAATTGCCTTTATTGAATAATAACCCGCTAATCAACAAGTCTCCGGAAAAGTCCAGTGAATAATTTACGCCGCTATTGATAATAAAATCTCCTCTTATGGTAGCGGTTGTGATACCATTCGATAAATAAGATTTGGTTCCTCCTGATGCAAAAGATGATAGTTCAAAAGATCCATAGTTTCTGCCAGACAAAGAAATTGTATAGCTTGCCGGACCCGGTACATCAAATTCAAAAACTCCCCTCTCCGTTCCGGGTATCCGAGATATACGGCTTATATAAGAAGCATGGCTATTCGTAGTATTATGAATAAATCTTGCCCCATTATATATCCAGATAGAATCCACAACTACAATTGCGGCCCCTGGCGATCCCCCTGAGGAATTAATGAATAGACCATTCCGGAATACCCGAATACCACCTGCTCCGGTAACTGTCAATCCGGGTATTACTGTGTTGGTGGATGGTAAAATTACACGTATAGAATCTGAACCAGAAGGTGATATGGCTATGCTATTTATTGAAACCGCCTGATCGGGTAATTGTACCCTATACGATCCTGTTACCAGGCTATTATCAAGTAATACATCGTCTGTAGAGGCAGGAAGTGTATTTCCTTCCCAATTGGAGGCCGTATTCCAACTATTATCGCCGCCTTCTCCATCCCATTTTTTTTGTGCCTGCAGGTTGAAGCACAAAAAAAGGCTTATCAAAAACAAGATATTTTTGTGTTTGCCCGGGAAATTTATAACGCCACACATACTACAGGAATTAAGAATGAATTACCTGCAAAATAAAAAACCTCATTACTATGGTAATGAGGTTTTTCTTTATTTAGATGATTTTTACTGGCGAAGGAAACGTATAGTACCCACCTGGCTATTATTCATAAGCGCGGTAACCTGATAAGCACCCGATGCGAGGCTTTGCAGATTAAGCACCACTTGTTGATTGCCTGTACCAATTGAAACAAGTTGTTCTTTTACTATTCTTCCATACATATCTGTTACCATTAGCTGCATAGTTCCTTTTTCTGAAGAACTAATAGTCAGTGTAGCGGAACTGCTTACGATAGTTGGTATCATTGACGTTAACAATATTCCTTTCGCTCCATTCATTATAGCAACAATTTGGCTATAACTAATCTTACCATCTTTATCAGCCATCTTCAGTCGGTAATACGACGTTCCGGTAAACAGGTTATTATCTGTAAATGAGTAATTCACCTGGCGATCTATAGCTAGTACTAAACCTGCAGCAGTAAAGTTTCTTCCATCAGCAGATTTTAATACTTCAAATTGCTCAGCATTACTATTAGTACTGATTAACCAACTTACCTGTGCTGAGCCGGATGAAATTTTTCGGGCGTCAAAACTAAGTAGTCGTATCGGTAAAGCACCCGCAATACCGTATCCAAATGTGTAAAATCCATTTATAGTAGCTATTGTACTTCTGGCAGCACCAACCGTTGAATTTCCGGGCTGGATAATGGTACCGCCTGGACTAAAATCTACCCAATCGGCACCGTTATACCTTGCAACCACTATTCCATCGGTGGCAATTGCGCCGGGTACTGCAGCTCTAAGCGTTATTATTATTGCAGCGTCTGTTCCACTAGCAGTGGATACCTGCCAGTACTCCTGGTTGGTAACTCCATTAATTGGAGAGATGGTAGTTAAATCAGAAAAGGCAACACCAAAATATTCTGCCTGGTAAATTGAGGTTGTTGCAGCAGATGGCCGCATAATAACAGGATCATAGATACTTCCTTTTCCGGTTGGCATTGTATAATCACTTGTACTGGCAGTACGACGGCGAACCGGTCCGTTTACAAATCCAGTAGATGAAGGACTATTTACAACAAGGCTATGTACACCTGTATTATTTATAGTTAATACATTAGCGGTAGTCGTAGTAAGTTTTCCTTTGCCAGCAGAGTTAAAACTTAATTTACCCACTGTAATGGGTGTTGTTAACGTGGCCCCTGCCGGATTGTTTAATAAAAGGGTTAGCTCATCATTCGCATTATTGATGGTGCTGGTCGAAGATATGTTCTGGTTTGATGTACCATTGAGCTCTACAACAAATAAATCTGTTGTAGTATTTACTGAATTGCTGCTACTTCCAAAAGTGCCCGCCGTATGATTTATATTTCCCTTTACTTTTAAAGTGGTTGGATTTGCCACTACATTATTGCTTATTTGCAGATCAAAACTTGATCCCCCAATATTTAAATCACCATTCACCTGAAAGTTTACAACTTTACTTGAGTTTGATGCATTTGCAATTGCAACACGGGTATTAGTACCACTTACCTCAAAATTTCCATTAACGGTATAGTCAAAAATATTTACAAAGGCACTGCCATTGGAGGCTAATATCACCGAACGGTTATTGGTATTCAGTATTTGAAAATTTCCCTTTACGGTTAAAGGAAAGCCAATACTCCAACCAATATTTGCCACGCTCACACCAGGGCAATTAAATACCAGGTTGCCAATTTCTTTTACGGTACCTACATTAATAGAAGGACAAAGCGTGGATACACCAGTTATAAGAATGGTGGAATTTGCATCCCAAGTTGCACGCGGACTATTACCCTGATTTCTATCCAACCAAAAAGTTGAGCCGTTATTAAAGAATAAATAATCCTGACCTGTTATTGGATTTGGACACACGGTATTATTTCTAAATTGAATAGTTCCGTTTACATCAACCCTGTTTGTTAAGGCAGTAACACCAGGTACTGTAAAAGTGGCTCCATTTGAACCTATCACAGTATTTCTACCAGCAAAATACCATGTTCCATCTATCAGTCCTTTTGCATTGTTATTGAATGCAATGGTAAAAGGAATATTCGTATCACAACTATCCTCTAAACGGCTGCCTGTATTTATTTTCAACGCCGGACTAGCAAGGATTGTACTGAATAGATTAATAGTAGGCCCTGTCATTGCACCACCCACAAATAATTTTGCTGTTCTTGAATTGGTAACGGTTACTGAAAGGAGGTCTATATTTTCAATGTTAACATTTACAAGTGCATTCTGGTCAAAAATCACGTTATGAACCGCGTTGTTTGGAAATACTCCCGCACCCACAGCCGGGCCACCGCTACTTAATGACCAGTTCGCATTATCGTTCCAGTTACCTCCAGCCCCACCTGATGGGCCAATCCAAAAATAAGTTTGAGCTGATACTGACAATGTGAGGGTCAAGCACACTACGAGCACTGCGTAGATTTTTTTCATACATCAATAAATTTAGATAGATATTTAAAACAAAATAACACCAGAAAATTGCACAGGAGATAGGATTCCAGAGGCTTTGATTAGGAACCGGTAAGTGGTTAAAGCAGGCAAATTACAATAAATACTTTTCTATTGCAAGCATTTGAAAAAAATTGATCTAAAAAAGGCCTTATCCAAGGAGGGAAATAGCCCCGATTATTGAAAAAATTATAATCAGAAAACTCACAGATATCTATTTTGGATATTTTCTCATTGTTTCTTCCTGCAGAGTAATCACTTCATAAATTGAATAAAATGCTGGCTATCATTATTTTTTACGGAAGAATAGTCTGACAGGTACGCCTTTAAAATTAAATTTCTCCCTTAATTGGTTTTCCAGGTAATTTTTGTAGGGTTGTTTTACATCATCGGGAAAATTACAAAAGAACGCAAAAGAGGGTACATGGGTAGGCAATTGGGTTACATATTTTATTTTAATGGGATGGCCCCGCACCACAGGAGGATGAAAACTCT
>JBJXDV010000427.1:0-3520 GCA_046153465.1 Chitinophagaceae bacterium | reverse complement strand
TTTCTTCATTTTACTATAAAACTGAATTGCGGGCTACCTTTCCGTTTCACTTCTTCCATTTAACGAATTGATGAAGATCCATTTTCGTACATGCTTAATTGATCTACAAAAAATTGTCGGGCGTAATCCTTAACCAAAGGCCTCTTTCTCACCAGGAATTATCATTCATCAATGCCCGATTAATCAACAAACACCCCCGTTTAATTACACTCAATTTTCTACCCCTCCAATTGATGATAAATTGCTGATTCATTTATAAACCTATTGATATGAAAAAGTATTTATTAATTGCTGGTATCCTGTTCAGTTACCAACTAATTTTTAGTCAGAGTGTTGGTATTAATACCACCACTCCTGCAGCCACCTTAGATGTGAATGGAGATGTTGTATTCAGAACAGGTACGTTAGCAGTAGCTAATGGAATTACTCTCGCGCTGGATGTTAATATTACCAAATTCAGTTATTACCGGGTAGAAGGACCCACCGCCGATTTTACTATTGCCGGAATTACCGAAGGAGTAGATGGCCGGTTACTTACGCTCTTTAACCGCAGTGGTTTTACCATGCAACTAAATAATGAAGATCCGTCTGCCGGGCTTACAGACAGAATCGTTACAGGGACCAATGCCGATATAACGATTACCAATAAAGGAATTATAAATCTGCAATATGATGGCAATGAGGGAAAGTGGATCGTAAAAAGCAATAGCAAGGGTGGCGCAAGTGGCGGCGGTGGTTTTTGGGATGCCAGTGGCAGCAATATTGTTAACAACAATGCAGGAAATGTAGGGATAGGAACAAGTAATCCTGTATCAATATTTACCATACAAACGCCAATCAATACCACTGGGTGGACACATGTTGGAGGATCAGATTCTATTATATTAAGTGAAGGTATCGGTGGTGTTTCAGCAGCAATAGGAACTTCTAGCAACCATGCTTTCAGGCTTACAGCAGGACCGGGCAGCGGTAAGGTTTCTATTTACCCATCCGGAGATGTGGTGATTGGTGATAATACTGTAGGATCGGTTGGAAGGCTAACGGTTAAAACCACCAATAATGCTGACGGCATATCCCATATCGGCGAAGGAGGCAATATTCTGAAAACCAGAATGGGTGGCACTTCAGCCGGTATCGGAACTTTCTCGCCTACCAATATGCGCATTTTTAGTGGCGGTTTAAGTAGAATATTTATTTCCGAAGCAACAGGTAATGTGGGTATTGGAGTTGCTGATGATAACCCATTATTTCAACTGGATATTGGAAACAGGATTCGGATACGAAGTGGAACTGGCGGTTCCTCGGCAGGATTGTGGTTAAATAATCCTACCAATACCAACACTATTGCATTTATGGGTATTGCAGATGCAGTTACTACAGGCTTTTATGGCAATGTTTCCGGATGGGGTTTGGTGATGAATACCAATACGGGTAATGTAGGCATTGGTACTCTTAACCCAACCTATAAACTCTCTGTAAATGGCGACATACGAACAAAAGAAGTAGTGGTGGAAACTGGTTGGGCCGATTATGTGTTTGATGAATCTTATAAACTTAGATCTCTCGATGAAGTGGAAAAATATATCGGACAAAATAAGCACCTCCCTAATATTCCCTCTGCAAAAGAAGTGGAAGAAAAAGGATTGCGTGTAGGAAATATACAAAAAAGGATGATGGAGAAAATAGAGGAGCTCACCTTGTATATAATTGAAGCAAATAAAAAAATAGACAGGCTGGAACAAATGATTAAAGAAAAGTAAAAAGGCATGATTGTATTCAATCGATCTAATAAAAAAATTAATCATGAAGAAAAATATTATAGCGGGCTGTTTGATAACATTGGGTATAGTAGCATTTAGTTCATCGGCAAATGCGCAAAGTCTTCCCTGTGGAAATTCGCGTATTGATACCAATGCACTGAATATGGCAAGTCAATTCCGTTTATCACGTGCCAGCCCATTGGCTGTTAATTATCTTGTAAGGGTTTTTTTTCATATTGTAAGGAATGATGATACAACCAATGCTCCCATCAATCCAGCACAAATAAAAACAGAATTTGCCACATTACTCCCCAGTTACAACGCAAATAATGTATGCTTTCTCAATGCTGGATTTGATTATGTGAACAATACTTTTTTAAATAATTTTTTTAATGCAGACAATGATCCTACCGGGTTTTTTTTCAATCCATACCAGGTACCCGGCTGCATCAATATTTTTTTCATGCAGAAAATAGGGGGTAATAATGCGGCTTGCAATCCTCCTTGTGGTTATGGGGGTATTGCATTAGGAGGAATTCCGGGTACATTTTTTCTTGTCGGAAAAGGAAATATTGGTGATGGGGCCACTGTGAGCCATGAAATGGGACATTGCCTTGGATTACTTCATACTTTTGAGAATGCCTTTGGTTTAGAAAATATTAACGGCTCAAATTCATCAACAACTGGCGACCGAAATGCTGATACACCCGCTGATCCATATGCGTATAATGGCATGCCCTGTTATATTTTTTCTGGCTGTAATTATACGGGCACCTGCACGGATCCAAACGGTGCCAATAATTTTACTCCACCTTATACAAATTTGATGGGTTACTGGTCAGGTACTTGCTATCCAAATAAAGTATTTACGAACGGGCAGTTTGCTATTATAAATAGTATCCTGGGTACCAACGTACCCATAATTAATTGCCTCTCTGCTTCTACCATTACACAGATCCCAATTACTATTTCATCAGGCTTCTATGTAAATTCTGCCATCAATACATTCAACACGAGTGGTAGTGTAATTTTCAATGGTTCTGCGAAAGTAGCAATAGGTGGTGGCACGGTTTTTCTAAATCCAGGATTCCGTGCTAATCCTTCCACAGGACAGGTAACTATTTCTGCCAAGCCCTGTAATTAAATAGAGTTATTAAATATCATGTTACATCCCTCTCTTTGTTAAGCATACAATAAAAAATGACGACATAACAGGTATAAAAATAGGATCATTAAAATCAGTCTAAATAAACACGGTAGGTATTCAAAAAATAAAGAATAACAGTACTCACAACTCAATACTAAATGAATATGAAAAAAATATTGCCTTGTATAATTACCTGCCAGTTGTTATCAACAATATTATTTGCCCAATCTGTGGGTATCAACAATAATGCACCACATGCAAGTGCTATCCTTGATGTAAGAAGCAGTACCAAAGGCTTTTTAATGCCCCGAATGACAACAGCACAACGAAATGCTATTGCATCTCCGGCGGCTGGTTTAAAAGTGTACGATACAGATACTAATACTTTTTGGTTTTATAACGGTACAGTATGGCTGCCGATTGCAGCAGGAAATATTGGATGGAATCTTGCCGGTAATAACGGCACCAATCCGGCCACTCATTTTATTGGTACTACCGATGAGCAGCCCTTACGTTTTAGGGTAAATAATTTATGGGCAGGTGAAATGCACCCTACCAGTGGAAATATTTTTTTAGGAGTAGGCGCAGGGCAGACTAACACGGCAGGGCAAGC
>JBJXDV010000426.1:0-3581 GCA_046153465.1 Chitinophagaceae bacterium | reverse complement strand
AAGAGACCCCTTTCAAACTGGCAATGTCTATCTCTGCCATGTTGCACTTATTCGAAACCAAAATTCAGGAAAAGAACTTAGTGTTAATCAAAAAATATGATCATAATATCCCCGAAGTATTGGTCGGCGATCCGGTTCGATTGCATCAAATCATTTTAAATCTGGTGAGTAATGCCGTAAAATTTACTTCGAAAGGAAGTATTACGGTTAGCGTTCGATTGTTGGAGGAAGATGAGAATGCAGCATTGATCGAATTTGCTATTGCAGATACCGGTATCGGGATAACAGAAGCTAAAATAGAGAAGATATTTGAAAATTTTCAACAGGCGTCAAGCGGCACTTCACGCATATTTGGCGGAACGGGACTTGGACTTGCCATTGTCAAACAATTGGTAGAGCCTCAGGGGGGAACCATTAGCGTCAGTAGTGTTATTGAACTCGGGTCAACGTTTAGTTTTACACTTCCTTTCCAAAAAACAACGGAAGCGGCGGTGTTGGAACAGGATAACTTTGAATTGGAGCGCTCAGTCCGGGAAATAAAAGTATTGGTGGTAGAAGATATTGCCTTGAATCAGTTGTTGATGAAAACGCTTTTAGATGATTTCGGATTTGAACGTGATATTGCCGGGAATGGTAAAATTGCCATTGAAAAACTCCAGTCGGCTTCTTATGATATCATTTTAATGGACTTGCAAATGCCAGAAATGAATGGTTTTGAAGCGACAGAGTACATCCGAAAAGTCTTAAACTCCTCAATACCAATTATTGCGCTGACTGCTGATGTCACAACTGTTGATTTGGCCAAGTGTAAAGCGGTAGGCATGAACGATTATATTGCAAAGCCGGTTGACGAAAAACTATTATATAGCAAAATAATATCCTTGGTAAAAAAACCATTGCTCGAAAAGCTTACCCTTGATCAGCAAGAAGACAATGCAGTAATGCAGTCGTGTATAAATCTCAACTATCTGGCGCGCCGTACGAAATCCGATCCTGTCCTGATGATGGAAATGATTGCCATATACCTGGATCAAACGCCTCCTTTAATCACCGCAATGAAACTTTGCTTATCAAATAAGGATTGGGGAGGGTTGCACGCAGCGGTACATAAAATGCTCCCCTCGTTTTCTATTGTTGGAATAAGTGTCGATATTGAAAATATGGCCAAAAAAGTACAGGAATATGCTAGAATGCAACAAGAAATGAACGGAATAAGCGATATGGTTTTTCAAATTGAAAGCGTCTGCGTACAAGCCTGTATAGAATTAACGGAGGAGTTTAATAAGTATAAAATAATGGCAGATGATAGAAAAGGATAAAATAAAGCTATTCCTGGTAGATGACGATGCCTTGTTTCTAAAATTAATGGAAATTGAATTCTTACAATACCCGGATTTTATCATTGAAACCTTTGCATCCGGTGAGCTTTGTATGGAAAATATAAGGCATGAGCCAGATATTATCATATTGGATTATCACCTTGATGGAAGCAACAAAAACGCGATGAATGGCATTGATACTTTGCATCAAATTAAAGGTTTTAACCCTGATATTCAAGTAGTAATGCTTTCAGCCCAGGATAATGTAGACATTGCAATAAATTCAGTCCAATTCAGGGCTATTGATTATGTGGTCAAAAGCGACACCGCTTTTTTACGCATTCAAAATATTATCACAACAATCCTGAGCTTTAAGAAAATGGAGAAGGGACTAAACTGGTACATAGGAAGGATATAAAGGTGTGAAAAGTGTAAACCTTCTATAGAATTATGTAATTTTATTGCTATTAATCCGCTGACCTTTGCATAGTGATACTTATTTCACAAATAAAATAATTGCCATGAAAAAATTTATGCTCTGTGTTGCGGCAACCTTCCTCCTACTTTCTTTTGCTCCAGTTTCGCTAAGCGCAACTACATTGCCGGAAACAGCATCTTCTGGTTTGGCCAAAGTGCTCAATCCTACACCTTCTGAAGTGCTTATGTCCAGGTTGGCTGAAATCAAATCAGTAGATAAATCCAATCTAAGTGTTTCTGAACGGAAAGCATTAAGAAAAGAAACGCGTGGTATAAAACGCGATCTAAAACACATCAGCGGAGGCGTTTATGTATCAGCAACGGCTATCATACTAATTGCCATTTTGCTGATTGTTTTGTTGTAGGATATCCTGTCGTTCAAGAACTAACCGATTCACCTTACCTATAAGCGTCATTCTGAGCATTCGGGATGGCGCTTGTTGTTTTCGGGTGTATCCACATTTAAGTGTGAATCATGTAATCCTTATTCGGAATTGTGTAAAGCAAGCAAAGGCTGTATCCATCAACTTTGCAGGGCAATGATGTTGTTGCAACAAAGGCTAGGTAGGATTATGGGAAATTTAATCTATGTAGTTGTAACGGTATTACTCAATACCTGGATAATCGCTTTTCTTGGTTTCAGGTCTGGAAACTTGATTCATGTATTATTGGTAATGGCATTTTTGATTATATTGTTTAGGGTACTTAATGATAAAAAAAAGGTGGCAAGCCTTTGACTTACAATCCAACAGCGTGCTGAAAATGCTTAAATTATGAAGATGCCTTAATTCTGAAAATTCTTTAATTCTGAAAATTCTGATCCGTGTTCAAAAGGTGTGAATTCTGTAAAAACTAATAACTACGGTGTAATAGTTTACTATTAGAATACACACACCTTTGTAATATAAAAATCAGAATTCACCATTTAAATAAAATAACATGAACACGACTGAAGTAAAAGGCAACTGGAACGAACAAAAAGGCAAGTTGAAACAAAAATTTGCTACGCTTACCGACAACGACCTAATGTTTGAAGAAGGTAAGAAAGAAGAAATGCTGGGAAGGCTGCAAATCAAACTAGGTAAATCCAAAGAAGAATTGCATAAAATTATCTCTACGCTCTAATCCCTCAGGGAATAGTTTAATCCCATGATTTTGCAGTAGATGCCGTTTAGTGAAAAATTCGCTAAACGGTATCTTTTTAAAAAAATAGCATGAAAAATTCAATATTAATTGCCTTTGTCTGCTTGCTGTGCCATGCCTGTATTAACAATAGCAAGCCCTTAGCACCGGATAACCAGCCTATCCATCCGGAAGCCTTTGGAACGCCCAATTCCGAACAGCAGGGAGCCGCATTTACCATTAGTACTACGGCCTTTTATCAAGCAAGTATAAATTCCAGCACTTCTCCCGGACAGGTAATCAGCCTGACCTTAACCCCAAAACGGGAGGCAGAGATGACTACCGATAATAAAGATAAAGGTCAGGTTTGGATAGATAAAGGCGTTTGGACTACGCTGGGCAATGGTAACCTTCGGCTCAATTTAGTACGTACCGGAGAGAAAGACAGCACGATGCTGGAGTTTAAAACGGATGGCGAAAAACTGGTCTATACTGGAAGTGAATATGGAACCGCCGGATTGGTACTTTGGGTGAAACCTATCCCGCAATAAACAATGTGATTCAGTAATTAATTTTTTAATAATCAACCTATGCGCAAAACAGGAAAAAACATAAATATTATTGTAAACGGCATTAAAGTCAATTACAATGATGAAGGCCCGG
>JBJXDV010000425.1:0-3513 GCA_046153465.1 Chitinophagaceae bacterium | reverse complement strand
AGTATGCCAATAAAAAAATAAATAGGGGAATTAATAAGTAGAACCACTCCTCAACACTCAAGCTCCATGACTCAGAAAAAAAACCTGGTTGAGGGGAATTAAAATTTTGTAAAAAAAGAAAATATTTCCATAGAGGTGCTCCATTAAATGACTTCCCAGAAATTACCTGAAGAAGGATCAGGGCAAGTAGGATTATAAAATAGTTAGGTAGAGTTCTGAACCATCTTTTGATCCAGAAGGAGCTTAGGCAATGATAGGATAAGTGTTCAGTGTTAAACGTCTTTATAATTATTCTTCCAATTAAGAAGCCACTTAGTACAAAAAATATTGAAACACCATCAAAAACAACGTAAAATTGGTAAACAGCAAGGCGTTGTGGTAGAATTAGACTTCCATGGAGAAAAACTACAAAGAAAATAGCAAATGCTCTTAAGAGATCCAATCCAAAAATCCTATCAGAACTACTTTCAATAGTAAAAAAATTAGATAACCTTTTCATTTTAGGTAGTTGGAGAAGAAGCTTTATAGTAGAAAATAGTAATGATATTTAATTGCGAAAGATAGTTTCATTAGTATAACAGAAAAATTGCAATTCAAGGAAATAACATTAAGTTAATATTATGCAAACTTGGAATAATTCAATGCTAATTAATTACCCTAAAATCCCAAAGATGAAAACTCATGAAATACTAACTCTCATAGTATTGATTATTTTTATGAGTCAAACAAGATTGTCTGCTCAGGGATGATACAGATAGTAATAAACATAAAATAGAAAGACAAATTGAAACTTCAATACCCAAATCTTTTTTTGATATGAAAAAACACCGGCACCACTCTTCCGTGACCCTGTTTTTGATGGGGTCGCTGATCCTACAGTGATTTGGAATACAAATCAACATGAATGGTTGATATTTTATACAGCAAGAAGAGCGACCTTGGAATTAGTGGGTACTGTATATTGTTATTGAACTGGCATTGGCATTGCCGCATCTTCTGATTATGGCAAAACCTGGAGTTATAAAGGTAATGTCAATTTGCCACAACCAGATACCGGATTAAATAGTTTTGGGCACCGCAGGTATTTCAAAACCCTACTGATAAAGTCTGCCATATGCTCGTGAGTTATATTAAAGGAGTATATGAGGATTGGGGCGGTGAACGAAAAATATTTCATTACACCAGCAAAGATCTTCGGGTATGGGAGCCTGTGAAAGCGACAGGTCTTTCAGGCTGTATTGATGCCTCCGTATTTCAGTTACCCAATGGATCGTGGAAAATGTGGTTTAAGAATGAAGAAAAAGGTTCTTTTACCTATGCTGCAATAAGCAATGATTTGATAAATTGGAAGCTATTAGAAAAGCCAGAGGTTGATAACCGTCATCATGAAGCGCCCATTGTATTTTTTTGGAAGAACAGCTATTGGATGGTTACCGACCCTACCTATGAAGAGTACACCGGGTTAGACGTTTTTTCTTCAACCGATGCATTGCATTGGAAATACAATAATACCATATTAAACAAGCCTGGTATCCGACCTGATGATATTGATCAGGGCAGGCATCCCGATGTAAAAGTCGTAAACGGAAAGGCGTATATTTTTTATTTCACACATCCGGGGAGAATATACCCCTATGAAAAAAAAGAAGATCCAGACGCCAATCGATATCGATATCGGCGTTCTTCTCTTCAGGTTGCGGAACTGGAATTGAATGATGACAAAATAAGTTGCAATCGAAATAAATATGCACTTATTAAAAGTGGAACTGATTTGAAAATACCTCAATAATAGTTGCTTAAAAAATAGTTATTGAAGTGTCTCTCCTAATTTCTTTTCCAAATCTTCTCCGCGTAATCCTTTGGCAACAATTTTCCCTTCCTTATCCAACAAATAATTCATAGGTATACCCTGGATACCGTATAGCTTGCCCGCTTCGCATTTCCATCCTTTTAAATCAGATACATGTACCCAGGGTAGTCCATCTTTTTTAATCGCTTTTATCCAATCTTCTTTTGAATCATCCATCGATACGCCGATTATTTCAAAGCCTTTTGCATGAAATTTCTGGTAAGCTTTTTTAACGTTGGGGTTTTCTGCCCGGCAGGGTCCACACCAACTGGCCCAAAAATCAAGTAATACATAATTGCCTTTTAAGGAAGATAATGCAACTGGCTTTCCATTAAGATCATTCATTGTAAAATCGATAGATGGTTTACCGATATCGGTTTTCTGCGCTATTTCGAGCATTAACCCTATTTTCTTGCCTAAAGGAGAATTTTTTATCGACTGATCAAGTCCGTTATAAGCCTTTTCAAATTCGGGAACCTTTGGATTGTAAGAATATAGATCCCTTATTTTAGAGGCTGCCACATAAGAATTTGGATTGTCACTTATAAACTTCTTTATTACTTCTTGCTCTTCTTTTTGTATTCCGTCTGCCTGTTTACTAAGGCTATCTTTCAATTTTTTATTGGTGCCGGCATTTTGCCATACTTCGCCTAATACTTTCATCTTATCCTCAAAAACCTTTGTAGTACCGCTAAGCTTTGTAAATTCTTCCTGGGTAGCGGAACCTTTATAGATAGCAGCACCGATCGAATCTTTCAACGCCTCAGCGGTTATGTTACTGTTTTCCAGATAGAACCTGCTGATATTTTCATAGTTTGCCTCATCCTTCATACTTAACATAGCCATTTGAGGGTACTCGGTACTGCCACTAAATGAAAATGTGCCGGCATTAAGTTTAGCTGAATCAACATACGAACTATCTCCTTTCGAATAAACCAGGGATACCCAGCCCGAATCTATTCCTTTAATCTTCCCGGTTAAGGTAAAACTGTTGTTTTCTTTTGAAATAGCAGTTGATTCTTTTTTATCATTGGAATTGCTGTTGCAGGAGAGTATTGTTGTTGCAACCATAGTATAACCAAGGATAATATAAAATCGTTTTTTCATGATCGTTTATTTTTTAATTTATTACTGTTAAAGATTTGGTTGAAACCCAGCCGGGGTTATGGAACGGTTGGATGAAAATAAGCATTTGATTTCAATGCCGGTTGTTGAAATGGGTATTAATTTCTAAATCCAACCATCGTTGGTCGAATTATTAAATCAATAAGTAGTCAGGCAATTTTTACCCGTGTAATAGAATTCAACCTTTCTTTGTGCACGGATCTATCATCCGGGGTAGACTTTTTGACTATTCATTTGAGTGACGAAGGGTTTTTAGAAATTAGTAGATATTATTTCCATAGAAACGATTTATGAAGTAACCACTGCGATTGTTATTGGAAAGAATGCGCCGGATATGGTAAGAATGGGAATGACCCTTCAGATGCCTAAACGCTTTGATGCGATGAGTTGGTTTGGCCGTGGACCGATTGATAATTATGATGATCGAAAAACCGGAGCAGCAATCAGCATGTATAAATCATCTGTTCAAAAGGATTATTTTATGTTCCCGCAGCCGCAGGAAAGCGGAAATAAAACAGAATTTCGATGGCTCCAATTAT
>JBJXDV010000424.1:0-2920 GCA_046153465.1 Chitinophagaceae bacterium | reverse complement strand
CGATCCGTTACCACCCAGGGCCTGAAACCCGAGTCCTGTATTGGACGAACCCGTAGTATTACCATAGAGCGAATAAGCACCCATTGCTGTGTTTCTTTCGCCTGAAACATTTTGTATTAAGGCTTTGGAACCAAAAGCTGAATTAAAATCACTGGAGGTGCTGGCGGCAAGCGCTTCTGACCCCATTGCCGTATTATTCCAACGGCTATTTACTTTTAAGGCATTATAACCTACAGCGGTATTTTGCCCACCCACGCCGTTTAATGAAAGTGCGTCAAAACCAATAGCGGTATTTTTTATACCAGTTGTATTTAAAGAAAGTGCATTAGCCCCAAATGCAGAATTAAAGGTTGCGGTGGTATTGTTGCGTAAGGCAAAAGTGCCCACCGCTGTATTGTTTGAAGCGGAATTATACTCCAGTGTCCGCTCACCTATGGCAACATTATGAGAACCGGCAATGTTATAATTTAGTGCATTCCAGCCCACTGCCGTATTTAAAATTCCTATGGTGTTGTAAGACATGGCATCGCCTATAGCAACATTATTATTACCTGTGGTAACACTTTCGCCGCTACCAAAGCCTACCAGGGTGTTACCGGCATTTGCAGATAAAAAAGTGCTGCCTAATATTCTGTAAACCGAATCTGTATTGATACTGCCGTTTCTTACATCCAGTTTAAATGAAGGTGTAGGCGTGCCGATGCCTACGTTTTGGGAAAAGGCATACTTCGGCAAGCTCAATACTGCAAGGCAAAAGGTGCAAGGCACAAGAAGGTGACAAATTCTTTTCATACAATCAGTTTTTCTTATTTAATAATTGCATTAGTACTTTGTTTTGTTCTTTCAGTAAATCAATTTCTTTTTTTATTTCATTCACATGCTGCTGCTGCATTTGTATAATTACCTGCTGTTCCTGTATTGCTTTTATAGCAATAACACCCAAACCACTATAATCCATAGTAAGAACTGGTTTTGTAACATCCCTGTCATACCGTTTATATATAAGTTCAGGGAAAAAAGGTTGAATATCCTGTGCCATAAATCCAAACATACGTCTGTCTGTATCTTTACTATCTAAATAATTAAAACTATAAGGCGGCACCTTCATCACAGCGTCCAGTACAGACATCATTGGCTTGATATTTTTTTTCTTACTTCTGTCAGATAGCGCCGTATAAACACCAGTAACCCTGTCTATATTAGACCGCAACGAGCCATTATAATAAAAATTAAGTGATGAATCTATAGCACTTACATAGAATCCCCATTTGAAGATTGCATTTGCCGGATGACGCAAGGATAGCTGGTCTCCATTGCCAAAACCGGTTACCTGCAACCTGCCATCAGTAACACTATTAATATCTGTTACATAGGTACCAATACCTACATTGCGCCTGTACATACTCAGTGTAGGTGTATCAAGTGCTGCAGTATTATGTGGTGGGGAAAATGTATAAAATCCAAGCCCATTTGTTAAACTATTAGCAATAGCAGTGGTATTCTCTGTGTAAGAAGATATACCAACTGAACTTGTACCGGATGTAGTTCCATCTGCAAGCAGGTAACTATTTTCAAATATTAAGCTTGTTTTTTGCCTGTTTGCCCACCCGGCAATTGTTTTTTTATTAACGCCGGAAAGTACCAGAACAGGAATATTATTTTTGGAATTCAGTGTTGCAGAATCTACTGCCCTTAAAATTTTTACTTTGGGATTATAATTAATACTTGAACCTCCAAAATTATCCATCATTTCAACTCCATTGGTTTTATTGCGTAACTGAACACCAAGTAAACCTCCATTTTGCCAATTATTATCATTAAAATTATCAGCTAACCTTATCCATGTTCCAGAAAATGTACTGTAATAATAATAACCACGAACCATATCATTCTTAGCACCGGGTTGTGTTGTATTGTAAACAATCAAGCCATTTGCCGGGTTGGGTACACTTGTCACATCTTTCAAACTATCTAATGATATTTGGGGTATTAGTAATCCTTTTGAAGTACTGGTAATATCAAGTTGTGCAGATGCATTGGGTGTGGTAGTGCCGATGCCTACGTTTTGAGAAAAGGCATAATTCGGCAAGCTCAGCACTGCAAGTAACACGGTGCAAGGCACAATAAGGAGAGAAATCTTTTTCATACAATCAGTTTTTTTATTTAAGAATTTTACCAGTTGTTTTTCCTCTTTATGGCAGCCTCAATAAGCCCGGTAATACATTCTTCCTTTTTTGTTTACAAGAACCAGTTTATTATTATTTGCAGATACAATTCTCCCATCGCTTCCATCAAGCTGTGCCCATGAACTGCCGCTCCACTGATAAATTTTACCCACAGTGTTTGTCAAAAAAGTTTTACCATCGTTGGTAACAGTAATATCCCACCCGGCACTGCCCGCATTTTGTCTCCATCCTGCTCCATTATATTTGTATATTTTACCCAATCTATTCACCATCCAAACCTGTCCGCCACCCGCAGCTATTCTTAGAGCATCGCTCCCTTGCACTTGGTTCCACTTACTTCCATTGTATTTATAAATCTTACCAACAGTATTCACCATCCATACAGTTCCATCAGCATCTACAGCAATATCCTTTGCCGCACTGCCAGGCATTTGCTTCCAGACAGCACCTGTCAGTTCATAAATTTTACCGGCAGTATTCACCAAACAAACTTTTCCGGCATTGGCGGCTATTGTCTTTCCGGCACTTCCTGAAATTCTGTTCCAGTCGTTAATTGCTGTATTATATGTGTAAATGAGTCCGGCAGTATTTACCATGTAGTATGTACCGCCATTACTAACGGCCATATCCACCGCATCACTGCCGGTTAGTAATTTCCAGGTGGCACTTCTTAAGGGCAGGGCCACAGCAGTGGCACAGGTATTTTTTTTTGTAATAGTCTTTTACAATTTAGC
>JBJXDV010000423.1:0-3082 GCA_046153465.1 Chitinophagaceae bacterium | reverse complement strand
GTATTGTTTAAACCGGCATCAAGAAAATATGCACTTCTACCCATAGCACAGTTAAAATCACCGGTAATGTTTTCATAAAGTGCTCTGAAACCAATAGCAGTATTATCGTTTCCAATGGTGTTGGCATTTAGTGCCTCAAATCCATTTGCTGTATTTTGAATTCCTGAACTGTTTGCAACAAGTGCCTCATAGCCATTAGCAGTATTATTATTCCCACTTTGATTGAAGTAAAGAGCCTGGTATCCATTAGCGGTATTGAAATTGCCAGTAGTGTTAAATTGAAGTGCGTTATATCCATTGGCAGTATTGTTGCTACCGGAAGTATTTCCATAAAGTGCGTTATATCCAATGGCAGTATTCCCATCACCAGTGATGTTAAATAAAAGTGCACTGGTGCCATTGGCAGTATTGTAACTCCCGGAAGTGTTTCCATAAAGTGCGCTCTGTCCATTGGCAGTATTGTAGTTCCCGGAAGTGTTTGAAAAAAGAGCTGATCTGCCGATAGCAACGTTCCCATTTCCCGTTGTAATATTCCGTAGTGCCTGGTAGCCAAGTGCCGTATTGCCATTACCAGTGTTGTTTGAGGCAATTCCAGAACCTCTCAATGCTTCGTAACCAACTGCCACATTATTGTTTTCAAATGGAGTGGCGGTATTGTATGAAAAAAGCATGGCATTAGTGCCTATGGCTGTTGCATTGCTGCCTGCCACATTAGAATAAAGAGCATGAAATCCGTTTGCCGTATTAAAGCTTCCTGTAGTGTTGGCAGGAAGAGACATGTCTCCGGTGGCGGTATTATTATCTCCGGTAGTGTTGTCAGTAAGTGCCCGGTTTCCAAAAGCCGAATTTTGAAATCCTGTGGTATTGGCATAAAGAGTCTGGCGACCGCTGGCAGTATTGTTGTCTCCTGTGGTAGTATTCCGCAGTGCCTGGTAACCAAGCGCAGTATTATTATTGTTGTTGTTATTATTTGGAATTACCGAGCCGCCCCTTAATGCTTCAAAACCTACGGCTACATTATTATTTTCAAATGGGCTAGCAGTGCTGTAAGCATATTGCATAGCAGCATAACCAATCGCAGTGGCATTGCCTCCGGCAACATTACTAAATAATGCATTTCTTCCAAGTGCAGTATTGTTGCTCCCGGTAGTATTATTAAGGGCGGCGCCGCCTATAGCAGTATTGTTGCTGCCGGTTGTGTTATCATTTAATGCAATCCTGCCCATGGCTGTATTAGAATGCCCTATTGTGTTACCATTACCAGTATTGCCGCCGGTAAAAGTATTCCATGTTGCCCCGCCTGCTGCATTATTTACCCTTCCTGCATTCACTCCCAAAAAACTATTTGTAGAATTATCTGAATGAAGCCAGAGTAAATCTGTACCTGCACTGCTGCGGAGTTTCAGCAGTGGCTGATTGCTGGATTGTGTACTGTTGGCGTCAATAAAAAGTTGTGAAGTATCAGCAGCACCTTTGATGTGAAGTTTTGCTGCCGGGGAAGAAATGCCAATGCCTACATTCTGCGAAAATAATGCCTGCGAAAATATCATCACTGACAAACAGGCCGCTGTTAGTTTCAGCAACAACATTTTTTTTCTTCGTTTGGAAACAGGGATACCAATTCCATCTTTTAACCTAACCTCTTTTTTTATACATTGGTTGGCCAGCATAAAATCGTTATTAACAAGATGGCTGCGGTGCATATGGGTAAAAGACGCAGCCGTTAGTTTTTCTTCAAACCAGCTGAGCAGTTTTGCAGTTACCAGTATTTTACCATTGCTAAAAAAAATTTTAGAATAATTGGATGAGGCTTCTACCCTTACGATAGAATTGGTATCAATTAAAAAAAAGCCGGCTGATGTTTTTAATTGCAGTTGTTTATTATTCATAATAAAAAAATTAGGATTACATTAATGAGCAGTTTCCACTATTAAGCATGCCATTTTACAGGTAAAGCGTTTCCATCCCTGGCCACCCCCAAGGCCGGGATAATTCTCATCGCAGCCCTTAAAACATTTTGGAATTTCATTGCCGGTTTGCGGCCCGCCAGAAAGTTTATCAATATCCAACATTACCTGTTTCATTTCTGCATCATATTTTTCAGCCTGCTGCTGTGTAATGCTGCTGCCTGCTGCCACTACATTATTTATTAAAGAATTCCCCTTATCCATATAAGGAAGCATTTTGTACAGAGGAGAGCTTTTATCTATCTTCTTGCGGATAAGCATTGGGTCATATACTTTTCCTCCAAGATTTTCTTTTGCTTTTACAGCATAGCTCAATACCTGCGATGGTGTAACTGTTGTTACTTTCTTATTTGCATTAGCAGTTTGTGCATTTGCGCTGTTATGTTTTACAGCGGCCATAAATAAAATAAGAATTAAGTACAGGGAATATTTACCTGCATAGTTTATGCTTTTCATACATTAATTTTTAAGATTTAAAAATAGAGTATGAAACTACAACTGCCTGTAAATATTCAAGGGAACTATTCAACCTGCAGAGGACTGCATTCAATCAATAAAGAGGAGGGTGTTGTTATTTCAACAAAACCCATATTTTTTTAAACGAAATAATTTACTTGGAGATAATTTTGCCCTCTGCAATAAGGGCTACAAAAACATCCCGTTCGTTGCGGCTGATGGGAATTTCTGTTTTGCCAATTTTTACCGTAAAACCTTCAATACTGCTAATGGCTTTTATACAAACGATATAAGAACGGTGGGTACGGTAAAATTTCGCTGCAGGTAATTTTTCTTCCAACCCGGAGATAGTATGATATGTAATAACAGATTTTTCTTTTGTTACAATTTTTACATATTCTTTCAGTGCTTCAATAAATAAAATTTCATCAAAGAAAATTTTTACCAGGCCGCCATCTGCTTTTACAAAAAAGAAATCATCGCTTTGAGTGGCA
Organism: Chitinophagaceae bacterium; assembly: GCA_046153465.1. Classification (GTDB taxonomy): domain Bacteria; phylum Bacteroidota; class Bacteroidia; order Chitinophagales; family Chitinophagaceae; genus Endoryza. Next base: position 165 of record JBJXDV010000423.1, on the reverse strand, counting down.
GCAGCATCGCCTGTATCAACAGCAGGCTGGCGCAAAAATTTCCAGGCCTTGTTTACAGCTAACAGGAAACGTTCAATAGCTATGGGTTTAAGTAAATAGTCAATGGCATTGGCATCAAACCCTTCCATTGCATGTTCACGGTAAGCAGTAGTAAATACAACGGCC
>JBJXDV010000422.1:0-16312 GCA_046153465.1 Chitinophagaceae bacterium | reverse complement strand
ATAATATTGGAACCGAAATTCATTATCCCATTCCTCCCCATTTCCAAACTGCATTATTACCCATGTTTCGGAATAGTCGTTTCCCGGTTTCAGAGAAAATTCATAATTCTGTTCTTAGCCTCCCGTGTTCTATATGCCATTATCCTGATCAAATTGTGAGAGTGGTAGAAGTTTTGAACAAGTATTAAAAAAAACTCTTCCAATAAGAAGAGCTTTTTATCTTTTAATAATAAATTATTTTAATTATTCTCTTCGGGGGAAGCAGGAGGAATTTCAAATAATTCAATCGGAACAGCCTTGGGTACTTCTGTAATAGATGGAATCACCGGCGCTGGCATTGGGGTTGGTTTTACTACTTTGGGTTCTTGACTTACACTTTTTTTCTTTGAGGCCGATTTTTTTGAAACTGCTTTTTTGACAATGGCCTTTTTAGTAGCAGCTTTTTTGATAATTTTTTTCTTTTTAGCAGGTGCTTTCTTAACCACTTTTTTAGTAGCGGTCTTTTTAATGACTTTCTTTTTTACAGCTTTTTTTCTGGATGGCACTTTTCTAGCTGTTTTTCTCACAACTTTTTTTTGAGTCTTTTTTCTGGAAGCAACTTTCTTTTTTGCAACCTTTTTCTTTGCTTTGGCCATGGTATACGATGTTTTAAATAGTTATGATATAAAAAAATGTAGAGATTGAAAAGCTACGTATAAAAATTCATATAAGTTATAATGCTTTAAAGAAAAGTTTATACCATGAGTTATTGTTTCTTAAGTTTATTTAACTCGTTAAAAAGCGATATAGTAGCTTGAAAAAATCAACAATAAAAACTAGTTTTTTATTTAAATTATTTTCTTAGCTTTGCGTTCCCATAAAAAGTTCTTTGTTAATTGTCTAGATTGAAATATAATTAAAGACATCTTCCGGTTAACATTAAATTGTTCTGGAATCAAGAGGAATTTGGGAGATTAAGTAGTTAAGCATAAGCTTGGCAAAAGATCGTTTGAACCAATAAATCATTAAAAATGGCAAAAGAAATTACCGGCTACGTTAAGCTTCAGGTAAAAGGTGGCCAGGCTAATCCTGCACCACCCGTTGGACCAGCGCTGGGTTCCAAGGGTATAAATATTATGGAGTTTTGCAAGCAGTTTAATGCTCGCACACAAGATAAAATGGGAAAAGTTCTTCCTATTTTAATTACAGTTTATTCCGACAAATCATTTGAATTCATCATTAAGACTCCCCCTGCTTCCGTTCAGTTGCTGGAAGCAACCAAACTACAAAGTGGTTCAAAAGAACCAAACCGTAATAAAGTTGGTAAAGTAACCTGGCCACAAGTTGAAGCGATAGCAAAGGATAAGATGCCTGATCTAAATTGCTTTACAGTTGAAAGCGCTATGAGAATGGTTGCTGGGACGGCCCGAAGTATGGGAATTACAGTTGAAGGTAAAGCTCCCTGGGATAATTAATCACTTGTTCCGCGGGTGCGGGACTTCTTAAAATTGAATTAAAATGGGAATCGCAAAAAAAAGAAAATTAGTTGACGCAAAAGTCGATAAAAATAAATCCTACTCACTTAAGGATGCATCTTCGCTTGTAAAGGAAGTTAATACTACAAAATTTGATGCGTCAGTAGATTTACATATTAGGTTGGGAGTAGATCCTAAAAAGGCCGATCAGGCAATCAGGGGAACTGTAAGTCTACCTCACGGTACCGGCAAAACAAAACGTGTTTTAGTACTTTGCCCCCCGGATAAAGAGGCGGATGCACGTTCAGCAGGTGCAGATTTTGTAGGCTTAGATGAGTTTGTAACAAAAATTGAAGGAGGTTGGGTTGATATTGATGTAATTATTGCAACTCCCTCTGTAATGCCTAAAATTGGTAAATTAGGAAAAATTCTTGGGCCAAGAAATTTAATGCCTAATCCTAAAACGGGAACAGTAACCAACGATGTTGCAGCAGCGGTTAATGAGGTAAAAGGGGGCAAAATAGCATTCAAAGTTGATAAAGCAGGCATCATTCATGCCTCCATTGGAAGGGTTAGTTTTACATCAGATAAAATTGCGGAGAACAGCAACGAATTGATGAATGCAATCCTTAAAGCAAAGCCATCTTCTGCGAAAGGAACATATTTGAAAAGTGTTTTCATGGCCAGCAGTATGAGCCCGGGTATTGAAATTGACACTAAGACATTTGTGCATTAATTTCAACTGTGTGTTCGCGTTAGGTACGACTATAATTTAAGTAAATCAATGGCCTGAGAATAAGTAAAGGCCAGTACAAAATAGAGGTTATGACAAAAGATCAAAAAAATGAAGTCATCGAGTTGCTGAAAGGTAAGTTTACTCAATTTTCCAACTTCTACATTGCAGATACGGAATCTCTAAGTGTTGCGCAAGTAGTTAAGCTACGCCGGGCTTGTTTCGATAAAAATGTCGAGATGAAAGTAGCAAAGAATACATTAATAAAAAAAGCGCTGGAGTCTCTGAACACAGAAAGATATAGTGGAATTTTCGATTCACTGCACAATGTAACAGCATTGATGTTTTCCGAAAATCCTAAGGACCCCGCTCTTATTATTAGTTCTTTCCGTAAAGAAAGTAATGGGGAAAAGCCAGTGCTTAAAGCTGCATTCATTAACGGCGATGTTTATGTAGGTGATAAAAGTCTTAAGTCACTTACTCAAATTAAAACTAAAAATGAACTTATTGGGGAGGTTATTGGCTTACTGCAATCACCTGCAAAAAGAGTACTTGCCGCTTTACTACATCATCACGAACAAAAAGCAGGAGCAGTTACAGAAGCTCCTTCTTCAGAGGCTTAAAATCGCATCTTTATATTTAAAAAATAATACCTGGCTGATGGTAAAATAAGGCAAAACAAATTTTTTTAAACACTCCGATGGACCAGCAAATTCTGCATAGATTGTCAGAAGTAGGTATGAAATCGGAAAAAATTTAAACACATGGCAGACGTAAAACAATTGGCTGAACAATTAGTTGGCCTAACAGTAAAGCAAGTACAGGAATTAGCAGATTTTCTTAAATCGGAATACGGCATTGAACCCGCTGCAGCAACAGTAGTAGCTGGCGGTGGTGATGGCGGCGGTGCAGCAGTTGTTGAAGAAAAAACCTCATTCAACGTAATTTTAAAGCATGCCGGGGCTTCCAAGCTAAATGTAGTTAAGATTGTTAAAGAACTTACTGGTTTAGGCTTGAAAGAAGCAAAAGACCTGGTGGATGGTGCTCCTAAGCCAGTTAAAGAAGGAATTAGTAAGGCAGATGCCGAAGCTTTAGTTGCCAGGCTCAAAGAAGCTGGAGCTGATGTTGAAATGGAATAATATTTTGTGCATTTTTTTAAAGGCCAGCCTTTATTGGCTGGCCTTTTTTATTTGAAGAGTTGTACGTAAACCAGTTAAAGCCATAAACTTACCTCCGCGAAAGAAGGCAATAATTTTTCCACAGGCGTCAAAAAACCAGCCAATATTTTGTTGTTGGTTGAAATGTATTCATTAACTTCGCCGTCCGTTTTCGAAACCATACTATTAGCAGTTAATATTCTGATGGCCAATTTTCAATTACTTTTTTAAAAAAATTGATGAAAGTTTGAGGACTTTTATTGTAGATTTTTTTTGTCTATAGTCGATTTATTGTAGTACTAACAACTAAAACCGGGTTAAATCAATATGTCTTCAACAAAAGTGAACACCAGGGTAAATTTCGGTAAAATAAAAACATTAGCTGAAGCCCCTGACCTGCTCGAAGTGCAGATACAATCTTTTAAAGATTTCTTCCAGTTAGAAACAACTCCCGACAAACGAAATAATGAGGGATTATTTAAGGTGTTTAAGGAAAATTTTCCTATCACCGATTCCCGAAATATTTTCGTTTTGGAATTCCTCGATTATTTTATCGATCCGCCCCGCTATACTATTGAAGAATGTATGGAACGTGGATTAACGTATGCGGTTCCTCTCAAGGCAAAACTTCGCCTTAGTTGTAACGATGAGGAACACGTGGACTTTCAAACAATTGTTCAGGACGTATTCCTGGGCAATATACCGTACATGACTCCCCGAGGAACTTTTGTGATTAACGGAGCAGAACGTGTTGTTGTATCTCAGCTTCACCGTTCACCTGGAGTATTTTTTGGGCAATCTGTCCATCCTAATGGTACAAAAATTTATTCAGCGCGGGTTATCCCTTTTAAAGGCGCTTGGATGGAATTTGCAACCGACATCAATAATGTGATGTATGCATATATCGACCGGAAGAAAAAATTCCCGGTAACTACGTTGTTACGTTCTATTGGGTACGAAACAGATAAAGATATTTTGGAACTCTTTGGAATGGCTGATGAAGTTAAGGGAGATAAGAAAGCACTTCAAAAATATGTAGGGCGTCGGCTTGCTGCACGTGTTTTAAGAAGTTGGGTGGAAGACTTTGTGGATGAAGATACCGGTGAGGTGGTGAGCATTGAAAGAAATGAAATTGTACTTGAGCGTGATTCGATCCTTGATGACGAAGCGATTGAAATGGTTGTAGACATGGGCGTTGAAAGCGTATTCATTCAGAAAGACGATGTTGGTGGCGATTTTGCCATTATCTATAATACGTTAAATAAGGATACATCTAATAGCGAACTTGAAGCAGTTCAGCATATTTATCGGCAATTGCGCGGAGCAGACGCTCCCGATAACGAAACAGCCCGTGGTATTATTGATAAATTATTTTTCAGTGATAAGCGCTATGATTTAGGGGAAGTAGGTAGATATAAGATCAACCGCAAACTAAATATCGAAGCACCGCTCGATCAGAAGACATTAACGAAAGAAGATATTATCGAAATTATTAAATACCTCGTTCGTCTAACGAATGCGAAAGCCGAGATTGACGACATTGATCATCTTAGCAACCGGAGGGTACGTACAGTAGGTGAACAATTATACGCTCAATTTGGTGTGGGCCTTGCCCGTATGGCACGTACCATCCGTGAAAGAATGAACGTGCGCGATAATGAAGTGTTTACGCCGGTCGACCTGATCAATGCAAGAACATTATCTTCTGTAATTAATTCTTTCTTTGGTACGTCTCAGCTTTCACAGTTTCTTGATCAAACCAATCCTCTTTCGGAAATAACACACAAGCGTCGAATTTCTGCGTTAGGGCCTGGTGGTTTAAGTCGTGAAAGAGCAGGATTCGAAGTTCGTGACGTACACTACTCACACTATGGTCGTTTGTGTACTATAGAAACACCTGAAGGACCTAACATTGGGTTGATTTCTACCCTTTGCGTACATGCGAAGATTAACGAAATGGGTTTTATTGAGACCCCTTATCATAAAGCCGTTAATGGAAAAGTCGATCTGAAGAAACTGACCTTTCTAAGTGCGGAAGAAGAGGATACCGCCCGTATTGCGCAAGCAAGTGCTCAATTAAATGAAAAGGGTGAGTTTATCCAAGACAAGATTGAATCCAGGCAAACTGGTGACTTCCCCATTCTTGAAAAGCATGAAGTTGAATATATGGATGTGGCACCAAACCAAATTGTAGGTTTAAGTGCTTCACTAATTCCGTTTCTTGAACATGATGATGCCAACCGGGCGTTGATGGGATCGAACATGCAACGTCAGGCAGTTCCTTTGATTCGTCCGGAAGTGCCGGTAGTAGGCACCGGACTTGAGGCAAAAGCAGCTAGGGATGCCCGTGTTCAAATTTTATCTGAAGGAGAAGGGATTATTGAATACGTTGATGGTAGTGAAATTCATGTTCGCTATGATCGTACAGAAGCGGACAGGCTTGTAAGTTTTGAAGAAGACTTAAGAATTTACCGTCTTACAAAATTTATTAAAACCAATCAGGAAACGTCTATTAACCAAAAGCCAGCTGTTACCAAGGGGCAACGTGTGACTAAAGGAGATTTTCTTACAGAGGGATATGCGGTACAGGGTGGTGAACTTGCTTTAGGTCGCAATCTTAAAGTTGCGTTTATGCCTTGGAAAGGTTACAACTTTGAAGATGCTATTGTAATTAATGAAAAAGTAGTTCGTGAGGATTTGTTTACTTCTATTCATATTTCAGAATACGAATTGGAAGTTCGGGATACGAAGTTGGGTGAAGAAGAACTAACACCAGATATTCCGAATGTGAGTGAAGAAGCAACTAAAGATTTGGATGAGAACGGTATTATTCGTATGGGTGCGTCGATAAAGGAAGGTGATATCTTAATTGGAAAAATAACTCCTAAAGGAGAAAGTGATCCAACCCCAGAAGAAAAATTATTGCGTGCCATCTTTGGTGATAAAGCAGGTGATGCAAAGGATGCTTCCTTAAAAGCACCTAACGGAGTTGAAGGAGTTGTTATTGGAAAAAAATTATTTCAGCGGGCTAAAAAAGATAAAAACGCAAAAATTCGTGAAAAGGCTTCTCTCGAAAAATTAGAGAAAATTCATGAAAAGAATGAAGAAGACCTGAAGGAATTGTTGTTGAATAAACTTCAAATGTTATTGCGTGAAAAATCTTCTACCGGAGTAAATAATAATTTTGGTGAAGTTCAGATTGGAAAAGGAGCGAAGTTCAATGCAAAAAATTTGGCTGGTATCGATTATCTAAATGTAAATCCGTTGGGATGGACCGGAGAAGCGAAAATAGACGACCAAATCAATACGCTCTTACATAACTACAGTATTAAGTTCAATGAAGAGTTGGGAAGATATAAAAGAGAGAAATTCAATATTTCAATTGGTGATGAATTACCTGCAGGAGTGTTGAAGTTAGCTAAAGTATATCTTGCCGTGAAAAGGAAATTAAAGGTTGGCGATAAAATGGCTGGTCGCCACGGTAATAAAGGGATTGTGGCAAAAATTGTTCGTGCAGAAGATATGCCTTTCCTCGAAGATGGAACACCGGTTGACATTGTATTGAATCCATTGGGTGTGCCAAGTCGTATGAACCTCGGCCAGATTTATGAAACAGTTTTGGGATGGGCAGGTACTAAATTGGGAGTAAGATTCGCTACGCCGATATTTGATGGTGCTACCGTTCAGGAAATAGCAGATCATATCGATAAAGCGGGCTTGCCGAGTTTTGGTCATACATTCCTATACGATGGCGAAACCGGCGAACGATTCCATCAGAAAGCCACTGTTGGAGTTATCTATATGATTAAACTTCATCACATGGTGGATGATAAAATGCACGCACGTTCTATCGGACCTTATAGTTTGATTACACAACAACCATTGGGAGGTAAAGCTCAGTTTGGTGGGCAACGATTTGGTGAAATGGAAGTATGGGCATTGGAAGCCTATGGTGCATCAAATATTCTTCAGGAATTATTAACCCTTAAATCGGATGATATAATAGGCCGTGCAAAGACCTATGAAGCAATCGTGAAGGGCGACAATATTCCACGCCCCGGAATTCCAGAATCATTCAACGTGTTAGTACATGAATTGAGAGGATTAGGATTGGATCTGAAATTCGAATAAGCTTATGAGTTATAAGCTACGAGCGAATGACTCAGTTGAAGAAAATACTTTTTTTGATTAACCGCTTTAGGGCTCGTATCCTGAAGCAAACAGTTAAAAGCGAAATAAGATATGGCTATTAAGAAAGACAATCGCCCTCGGGCCACTTTTTCTAAAATTACTATTGGTCTTGCATCTCCAGATTCAATTCTGGAACGTAGTTATGGTGAAGTGTTAAAGCCCGAAACAATTAATTATCGTACCTACAAACCTGAAAGAGATGGATTGTTTTGCGAAAGAATTTTTGGGCCAGTAAAAGATTACGAATGTGCCTGCGGAAAGTATAAGCGTATACGTTATAAAGGTATAGTTTGCGACCGCTGCGGTGTGGAAGTAACAGAGAAGAAAGTTCGTCGCGAACGCATGGGCCATATTAAATTAGTGGTTCCTGTAGTTCATATCTGGTATTTCAAGAGTCTTCCAAATAAAATTGGTTATTTACTCGGCGTAAGTTCCAAGAAATTGGAAACGATTGTTTATTATGAGCGATTTGTGGTAATTCAGGCTGGTATAAAAGACAACCTGAAAGTGGGCGATTTGCTTACAGAAGAAGAATACCTCGAATTGCTTGATACCCTTCCCAAGGATAATCAATATTTACCAGACGACGATCCACAAAAGTTTATTGCTAAAATGGGTGCCGAAGCTGTACACGATATGCTGCAGCGTATAGATCTGGATTCTTTATCGTTCAGTTTGCGTAATGCCGCTGCCACTGAAACCTCTCAGCAACGTAAAGCCGATGCATTGAAGCGTTTGAGTGTTGTGGAATCTTTTCGCGAAGCAAATACGAGAATAACAAACCGCCCCGAGTGGATGGTAATGCAATACATTCCTGTTATTCCTCCAGAACTTCGTCCATTAGTTCCGCTGGATGGAGGTCGTTTTGCTTCCTCGGATCTAAATGATTTATATCGTCGCGTGATTATCCGAAATAACCGATTGAAAAGACTTTTAGAAATCAAGGCTCCTGAAGTGATCTTACGGAACGAAAAAAGAATGTTGCAGGAAGCTATTGATAGTTTGTTTGATAATAGTCGTAAATCAAATGCGGTTAAGGCTGAGGGTGGTCGTGCTTTAAAATCACTTAGTGATGTACTGAAGGGAAAGCAGGGACGTTTCCGCCAGAACCTGTTAGGTAAACGTGTTGACTATTCTGGTCGTTCTGTAATTGTTGTTGGTCCCGAATTGAAGTTGCACGAGTGCGGTTTACCAAAGGATATGGCTGCTGAATTATTTAAGCCATTTATTATTCGGAAATTAATTGAAAGAGGAATTGTAAAAACAGTGAAGTCGGCCCGAAAACTTGTCGATCGCAAAGAAGCAGTTGTGTGGGATATTCTTGAAAATATTTTGAAAGGACATCCGATTATGCTTAACCGGGCTCCGACATTACACCGATTGTCAATTCAGGCATTTCAGCCGAAGTTGATTGAAGGAAAGGCTATTCAGTTGCATCCATTGGTTACTACAGCATTCAACGCCGACTTTGATGGTGACCAAATGGCTGTTCACGTTCCATTAAGCAGTGCTGCAATTTTAGAAGCACAACTATTAATGCTTTCCTCACATAACATTTTGAATCCTCAGAATGGTGCACCGATTACCCTTCCTTCACAAGACATGGTTCTCGGATTGTATTATATAACCAAGGGAAAAAAATCTACCGAAACTGAAAAAATGCGTGGAGAAGGCAAAGCTTTCTACAGTGCAGATGAAGTTTTAATTGCGCATAACGAAGGCAAAGTAGATTTGCACGCATATATTAAAGTCAAAACTGATATCCGCAACGATAAAGGTGAGTTAGTTAGAAAATTATTGGAGACAACTGTTGGTCGTGTTATTTTTAATCAGTATGTCCCAAAAGAAGTAGGTTATATCAATGCCTTATTAACCAAGAAGAATCTTCGTGAGATAATTGGTGATATTATTAAAATTACCAACGTTCCTAAAACTGCTAAGTTTTTGGATGATATTAAACAACTGGGTTTCCGTACTGCCTTCCAGGGTGGTTTGTCATTTAATATCAATGACCTCATTATTCCTTCCATTAAAGAAGAAGTTCTTGAAAACGCAAAAGGCGAAGTTGATGAAGTTTGGGGTAATTATAACATGGGACTTATCACTAATAATGAACGTTATAACCAGATTGTAGATATTTGGAGCCGGGTAGATACTCGTATTACAGAAACGTTAATTAGGGAGTTGAGTGTAGATAAACAGGGATTTAATTCCGTGTTCATGATGCTTGATTCGGGTGCACGTGGTAGTAAGCAACAGATTAAGCAGCTTTGTGGAATAAGAGGATTGATGGCTAAACCAAGAAAGTCTGGATCCAGCGGAAGTGAGATTATTGAAAACCCGATTCTTTCTAATTTCAAAGGTGGATTGAATGTATTGGACTACTTCATTTCTACCCATGGTGCACGGAAAGGTTTAGCTGATACTGCACTTAAAACAGCCGATGCGGGTTACCTGACACGCCGGTTGGTAGACGTTGCTCAAGATGTTGTAATAAATGAAGAAGATTGTGGAACCTTAAGAGGTATTGCAACAAGTGCATTGAAAGATAATGAAGAAATTGTTGAACCATTATACGATCGTATTATTGGTCGTACATCTCTCCATAATATTTATCACCCGGTAACGGATGAAGTAATTGTAACCGCAGGAAATCAGATTAATGAAGACATTGGTAAAATTATAGAGGACGCAGGAATTGAAATTGTTGAAATACGTTCTGTTCTCACCTGTGAAAGTAAGCGTGGAGTATGCGTAAAATGCTATGGTAAAAACCTTGCCACTGGCAATCTCGCCCAAAAAGGAGATGCCACAGGAATTATTGCGGCGCAGTCAATTGGAGAACCAGGTACTCAGCTAACCCTTCGAACTTTCCACGTGGGTGGTGTTGCAGGATCTGCGTCTGTTGAATCTTCTCTTACAGCTAAATTTGATGGTACTATTCAATTTGATGGTTTACGTTCGGTAACCTCAGAAAATAGCGAAGGAAATAAAGTACAGATTGTTATTGGGCGTACGGGTGAGGTTCGTATCATCGATGTGAAGAATGATCGTATGCTGATTACAAACAATGTTCCTTATGGAGCAACCTTATTTGTAAAAGATGGGCAGCAAATTAAAAAAGGTGATGTTATTTGTACGTGGGATCCATTCAATAACGTAGTAGTTGCTGAAATTGCAGGTCAAATAAAATTTGATGCGGTAATTGAGGGTATTACTTACCGTGAGGAAGCTGATGAACAAACCGGGCACCGCGAAAAAGTTGTTATTGAAACAAAGGATAAGAATAAAATTCCAACGCTTATTGTAGAAGGTAAGGATGTAAAGCAATATAACCTTCCTGTTGGATCGCACATTACCGTTGATGAAACAGAAGATGTTCGTGCTGGTCAGGTGTTGGTTAAGATACCAAGAACGATGCGTTTGCAGCGCGACATTACCGGAGGTTTACCACGTGTAACCGAATTGTTTGAAGCACGTAATCCGGGTAACCCTGCAATTGTTTGTGAGATAGATGGTGTGGTTGCTTTTGGAGCTATCAAAAGAGGTAATAGAGAAATTGTTGTAGAAGCAAGAGATGGGGTAATCAAGAAATACCTGGTTCCGCTTTCAAGACAGATTTTAGTACAGGATGGAGACTTCATTAAAGCAGGTGCGCCATTATCGGATGGTCAAATTTCTCCTGCAGATATTCTATCTATTAAAGGACCTTTTGCTGTGCAGGAATATGTAGTAAATGAAATCCAGGAAGTATACCGACTTCAAGGTGTTAAGATCAACGATAAACATATTGAAGTGATCGTTCGGCAGATGATGAAGAAAGTTGAAATAATGGATCCAGGTGATACTCGTTTTCTTGAAGAAGATCTGGAAGATCGTTTCGATTTTAATGAAGAGAATGATTGGATTTATGATAAGAAAGTTATTTCAGAGCCAGGCGATAGTACTAAAATGAGAGCGGGTCAGATTGCAAGCTTGCGCGAAATTCGTGAAGAGAACTCACTACTTCGCCGGGCCGATAAGAAATTGGTAGAGTTCCGTGATGCAAACCCGGCTACTTCTCAGCCAGTATTATTAGGAATTACCAAAGCGTCGCTTGGAACTCAAAGTTGGATTTCTGCCGCATCATTCCAGGAAACAACCAAAGTGTTGAGCAGCGCTGCAATACAGGGTAAAACGGATGAAATGCTGGGGTTGAAAGAAAACGTAATCACTGGCCATCCGATTCCAGCAGGTACTGGTTTACGTGATTTCGATAATATGATTGTTGGTAGTAAAGAAGAATATGAATTGTTGCAGACTTCAAGAGAAGCAATGGCTTTTGACGAAGAGGAATAATATTCTTTAAAAAAATAAAAAGCAGGAAGTAATCTACTTCCTGCTTTTTTGTTTAAACCTTCAGTTTTAAATCCGAAAGTTCCTGTTAATTTTTTTAACACTTGTTTTCAGTCTAACCCATTAACTTGCGCAAAACGGCTTTTGATGAAGCAAATTTCTACTCCCTTAAGTATAATAGCATTGATTGCAACAGGAGTGTTATTTTACCTCCATTTTACCCATACCGAGCAATTGAGAAAGCAAATTTCTTCAAGTGTTGGTAATAGCCGCGATAGTGCTAATTTTAAAATTGCTTATTTTGATATCGATTCCCTTCAAAAAAATTATAATAGTTTTAAAGACGCCGAAAATAAAATAAAAGCAAAAGAGAATGCTATTAAAGGGCAATTAAGTGAACTTAATAATCGCAATCAACGACGGTTAAAAGAATTGCAGGATAAGGCGACGGGAATGAGCCAGGCAGAAGGAGAATCTGCACAGCGGGAACTCGCGCAATTGCAACAGAACTTTCAACAAAAAGAATTGGAACTCGATCAGGAATTGAAGCGTCTTCAAATGGATGAGATGAGCGGTCTTCAACAAAAAGTAGAAATCTTTCTCAAAAATTATAACAAAGAAAAGGGATATTCTTTTATTGTTTCGTATCGGCCCGGTGAATTTATTTATTATAAAGACACTGTTTATGATATTACGATGGAAATTGTAAACGGATTAAATGCCGAATATGCCAAATCTAAAAAGAAAGAATAGTATTCTAAAATTTAGTAAAGAAAGCGCGGTAATTTACTGCGCTTTTTTGTTGACCTGATTTACTTATCTTCCAGTATAATTTATTTAAAATGGCAGAACAAAAAAACGATTTTAAACCTTCTCTTGGGCTGGTTGACGCTACGATGATCGTTGCCGGCTCCATGATTGGTTCAGGAATTTTTATTGTTAGCGCAGATATTACCCGCAATGTGGGTAGTGCTGGCTGGTTAATAGTTGTATGGCTTATTACGGGCTTTATGACACTAACTGCTGCATTAAGCTATGGAGAGTTGAGCGCAATGTTTCCAAAGGCAGGGGGCCAGTATGTTTACCTGAAAGAGGCGTTCAATCCGCTTGCCGGATTTCTTTATGGCTGGAGTTTTTTTGCCGTCATTCAAACTGCGACTATTGCTGCTGTAGGGGTTGCCTTTTCAAAATTTGCCGGGTATTTTCTCCCGATACTTGAATTAAAAGATGAAAATATATTGCTTCAAATTGAGGGCTTCAAAGTATATCCTGCCCAACTTGTAACGATTGCACTAATTATTTTTCTTACTTATATTAATACGAAGGGAATAAAAGGTGGTAAATTAATTCAAACCACTTTTACAGTTACCAAACTGTTATCCTTATTCGGACTTATCATCTTTGGATTTCTACTTGCCGGCAAAACTGAAATCTGGAATGCCAACTGGGCAACAGGTTTTACTGCTGTTCATGATTTAGGAGTAGATGGAAAAGGAGTTGTACCAACTTCATGGCTTCCAATTGGCGGGTCTGCTTTAATCGGAGCTATCGCCGCAGCAATGGTAGGATCTATTTTTAGCAGCGATTCCTGGAATAATGTAACATTCATTGCCGGAGAAATTAAAAATCCGCAAAAAAATATCGGGCTTAGCCTGTTCCTCGGTACACTCATTGTAACGATCATCTATGTTTCTGCGAACCTCATGTATTTAAGCGTTCTCCCTCTGAATGAAATTGCATTTGCTCAACAGGATCGTGTAGCAGTAGCTGCTTCCAATGCAATATTTGGAAGTATTGGTACCTATGTGATTGCAGTAATGATTATGATTTCCACGTTCGGTTGTAACAATGGATTAATACTTGCGGGAGCAAGAGTGTACTATACAATGGCACAGGATGGTTTGTTTTTCAAAAAAGCAGGAAGCCTAAATAAAAATGCTGTACCAGAATGGGCGCTTTGGGCTCAATGTGCACTGGCAAGTATACTTTGCTTAAGTGGTAAGTATGGCGACCTGCTTGACATGGTCGCTTTTGTGGTGGTCATTTTTTATGTGCTTACTATCATTGGTATATTTCGTTTGCGTAAGATGAGACCCAATGCCGTTCGGCCTTATAAAGCGTTTGGTTACCCGGTGCTTCCGGTTATTTATATAATTATGGGTATTGCGTTTTGTTTGGCACTGATAATTCAGAAACCAACGTATGCAGGTTTTGGTTTGGCAATTACCCTTGCCGGAATACCCATTTATTTTATCGCAAAGGGAAGTAATAAATCGATTGCCTGATGAAGAAGATTGATTTTGACAAATTATTTTCTTCTTTCTCTTCCGTAAAAATCGGGGTAATAGGGGATATAATGCTCGATACCTATTTGTGGGGACATGTAGACCGTATTTCGCCGGAAGCACCCGTTCCAATTGTAACGCTGGATAAAAAGGAACAGCGCATAGGCGGCGCCGGTAATGTTGCCCTCAACCTTGCAGCATTAGGAGCGAAAGCTACGATGCTTTCTGTTATAGGGCAAGATGAAAATGGGACCCTGCTTTCTTCTCTTTTGAAAAAAAATTCTATTAACGATGAATACTTAATAAGTAGTGCCCAACGACTTACAACAAATAAATCAAGAATTATAAGCAGGAACCAGCAAATGATTCGGCTTGATTCTGAACTTACAGATGATTTGACAATAACCGACGAAAATGCATTGTTAAAACAAATTCAACAGTATATTGAAAAAGAAAAACCGGCCGTTATCATTTTTGAGGATTATAACAAAGGAATTCTGACTCAAAGAATAATTGAAAGTGTAATCAGCCTTTCTAAAAAAAATAATGTACTTACTGCCGTGGATCCAAAACGAAAGAACTTTTTTGCCTACCAGGGGGTAGATATTTTTAAACCAAATTTAAAAGAAGTTAAAGAGGGGTTGAATTTATTATTGAATGAAATAAATGTTGAGGTGCTTGATACTATCCATCTGAAATTGCACGAAAAGTTGGCGCATCAAATTTCTTTGATAACTCTTTCTGAAAAAGGAGTTTTTTATTGCCAGGAAAATAATGGCAGTATCATTCCATCTCATTTTAGAAATATTGCTGATGTTTCAGGTGCAGGAGATACGGTAATTGCAGTTGCAGCATTAATCTATGCAACAACAAAAAACATTCAACTAATGGCGGAGGTTGCGAATATTGCAGGAGGACTGGTTTGCGAAGAGGTAGGAACAGCTGCAATTAATAAGCAAAAACTATTGGAGGAGTGTAAGTTACTATTGCCCGGGTTTAATTAGTTGTTGTTTCTTTGCTATGTCTGCTATTATTTTCTCAAAATTAAGCCATACGTCAACACATAATTTTTACCAACAAAAACGAGCATAAAAATTTTACTTGCACCAAACCCCAGAAAAAAATTTCCCGCCATTACGGTAAATTGTTGAATAAAGATTCTTCCATACGGTTCAAACATTTCGTTGGCCGAATTTAGAGGAAGCTTATAGATCAAGGAGGAAAGCTCCGTCTTCCAGCTTCCAGCTACCTGTTCTTGTATTGCTGAAGCCGGGACTCAAATGCAGCCAACTTGGTCGCCGAAAAGTCTTTTTTGCTTTTCAGCGCGTCAATCGCTTTTTGTTGCGCAGCTATCGCTTTAACTGGTTCTTTAGCTCGCCAATACCAACTGGCCATTTTGCTGTATAGTTTGAATAAGTCAGCAATCTCTGGATAGGCAAATTGTTCAATTTCCACCAGGCAAGCTTCAGCACCCAACTGAAAGATTTCTTGTGTGAGACGCAAACTATCAGCATAAATATCGATTGCCCCAATAATGAATTTAGAGGGCGGATAGCCAAAGAATGTAGTCAGTAGTCCTTCTTTTCCATACTCATATGCCATGTGCATATCTGTTTTAAGTAATGCAGCAAAGGTCAAAGCAGCGATGCTGGGTGCATATTTCAATTTCGGTTCTCTTTTGAGAATTTCAGCAACAGCTAAAAGAAGTGAATCCGGTTTGTCGCGGGAACCAGCCCAATCAGGGCTGCTTATATAGTTAAGTAAATCGTAATAAACAACGCTTCCCATCGCTGTTAAGCGCGTTTCCTCGTTCCGACTTCTAAGTGCTTCCATTATGTCCCAGTCATTATTGGTGATCTTGCGAAGAACGCTACCAAGGTTTTTAGGATGCCCAATCCAAGCTAGTTTGCCATCTTCATTTACCACATATGCGTGTGGAATGCTTTGCTCTCCCCAGGCATTGAGCCAACCAGTCGTGATAAAATTACTATCCTCTGTTGCTACATTGTAATCCATTTTTTGTCCCATGCTGTCCACAAATCGTTTTATTTTCGCCAAGGAAGTATTTTTCTGTTCATATATATCAATACTCAAAAAAGTTATCTTGTCCTTGTATTAACGGGCCAAGGCAGAGAGATGCGGCATTGCAGCTTTACA
>JBJXDV010000421.1:0-12940 GCA_046153465.1 Chitinophagaceae bacterium | reverse complement strand
AGACAGGAGACATATAATATTATTATAGTAAATGTCAGAAATTTGTTTATAAAATAAGTATATCGGCGTTTTTACCAACAGCCAATTCTCCCATACTATCTAATACACCCATGATACGTGCTGGTGTTGCTGTCATCATTTTTACTGCATCCATTATTGATACATCTGCCATCTTCATCATTGTTCGAACCAGTTGATCAGTAGTTGCTATACTGCCGGCAAAGGAAGTTCGATCGGGAAGTTTAGCAACTCCATCTTCCACTATAACGTTCAATCCATTATTAATATTTCCTAAAATACTTTCAGTGGCAGAAGTGCCGGCTGCCCGCATAGCATCTGTTATCAATGCGGTTCGATTGGCACCCTTTATTTTATATACTAATTTCAATAGCGGTGCCGGAAGATGTATGCCATCCGCAATAATTTCAACATCTATATCGTCGATAATAAAGGCGCTTTCAATAACACCCGCATACCGAAACGCATTTCGACGGGTTACTCCTGACATGCCGGAATACAAATGGGTAATAAGTGTGTATCCGTTTTCAAATGCCTCGACTACTTCTTCATAAATGGCATCAGTATGCGCTATTGCTGGAAGAATTCCTTTTGATCGCATAAACCTGCCAAACTCAATAGCGCCTTTTAATTCAGGGGCAGCACTCCAGCGGCGGATACTGGACGAATGCGCTAAAATTTCCTTATACTCTTCCGGATCAGGATCTCTTATATATCTCGGATCCTGTGCTCCACGCTGATTCATCGCGAAGTAAGGTCCTTCCAAATGCATTCCCAGAAACCGTGCCCCTTTCTTATTCTTTTTATTTGCATCCTCATATACTGTCAGTGTTTGTATTATTTCCTCTTTTGTACTGGAAAGTGTAGTTGGCAGCATAGCCGTAGTTCCGAAACGAGCATGGGTTTCCGCTATTCTTAAAAAAGCCGTTTCAGTACCATCCATAAAATCATACCCTCCGCCTCCATGAACATGTATATCTATAAAACCGGGTGAAATATAATTACCCTTTGCGTCTATTACAACGGCATCAGCTATTTCAATATTCTTTTCATTGATGGCTGCAATCTTACTTTCTTTGATAAGAATACAACCATCGGGAATAATTTTACCCGGTATTATTATTTTTCCATTAAAAATTTTTATTGTTTGGTTATTGTCCATTGTCTTATTTTGTGCCCATTCATTGCATAAAACACAAGGTACAAATAACAGGGAAGTAATATCCAATACGCCAACCGTACATTATATAAATCGGCAAGCCATCCATAAATCAGCGGAAGAATAGCGTTGCCGCATAGTCCCATAATCATTATAGAAGCGCCAACTTTTGTAAATCTTCCTAAACCATCCAGTGCCAATGGCCATATTCCGGCCCATATTAACGAATTTGCAAAACCCAATAACACTACAAACCATATAGAAATATCAACACTATGATGTAGGAAATTAATTTGTCCTTTGGTAAAGATGATAAGAAAAGTAAATATTGTTCCGAGTAACGTGCAAATTCTCAGGGCATTTACCTGTCGTATGAATTTCGGAATACAAATAATTCCAAGTATATAACCTATGATGGTGGCAGCAAGTGTGTACGAAGGAAATACCTTTGCTTCCAATATATCAATATTCATTGAATTGGCATATCCTATGATTGTATCAATGGCGATCACCTGTGTACCTACATGCAAAAAAATTCCAATAGCGCCTAGTATTAAATGAGGAAATTGAAATATGTTTTTCTTACCAGCATTTGCCGATGTAAGCGCTGGGCTTTCCTGTTCGGTATTGATTTCTGAAAGCGGAGAATAACGTACCAGTAACCCCAACGCAAACAACACAACACCCACAACAACATAGGGAATAATAACTCTTCTGATCAATTCATCTAATGCTTCGTTTTTCTTTAATTCAGATATTGTACTTAACTGCTTAAACAAATTGGTATCCGTAGCTCTTAAAATCACAGCAGCAAAAATAAGCGGGGCTATAATACCCGCGCCTTTATTAAAAATACCCATGATGCTAAATCGTTGTGCGGCCCTTTCTCTGGGGCCCAACACAGTGATATAGGGATTTGCTGCTGTTTGCAGTATTGCAAGGCCGGCACCAATGGTAAAAAGGCCAACAAGAAATAGTTCATAGGTTCGCATCTGCGCTGCAGGCACAAAAATAAAAGCGCCTAACGACATTATCCAAAAGCCAATCATCATCCCTTTTTTGAATCCATACTTTTTTAGAAGATAGGCTGCAGGCAACGATACGATAAAATATGAAATATAAAATGCAAAGGTTACAAGGTAAGATTGAAAATTGTTTAGCTCGCAGGCAATTTTAAAGTAAGGTATCAGGATTGCATTTACCCAGGATACAAAGCCAATAATAAAAAACAATACGCCGATTATTAAGATAGAAATAAGGTTGTTGTGCTTATGTAAAGAATTGGCACGAGGAGAGAGTGGTATTGGCTTTATGGTTGTTTTCATCTATAGGTTACTTGCGAAAGAAGTGCTGCCGAGGACGTATCGAGATAAAAGAAACAATTAGGATGAAGTTGCAAAATACTGGCAGGATACAAGTTACTGACCGATTGCTCCAGTGTATTTTTTACTGCCACCGCTTTTCTGCTATCGGGCACGGAACAAACAATATGTTTCGATTTTAAAATTTGATTTACCGACATACTGATTGCGTAAGCAGGTACTTCTTCTATCGATGTAAACCATCCCTCTCCCAGTTGCTGCTTTCTGCAGGCTTCGTCTAATGCTACAACAATATAGGGCTGGTCAGTTTCAAAATCTGCCGGAGGATCATTGAAAGCAAGATGTCCATTCTCACCTATACCAACAAGCGCAACATCTACCGGGTGGTTGGTTATTAATTGACCCAGGCGGGCACATTCCCCGGTAGTTTCTTTTTCCCCGTCTATTAAATTAACAGCTACTAAAGAAGGTATCTTTGATAAAAAACGGTCTTCCAAATATTTTCTAAAACTTGCCGGATGTGTTTTAGGTAAGCCAATATATTCATCCAGGTGAAACATTCTTACTTTACTCCAATCAATATTTTCTTCAGCAATCAATTGAGAAATTGTTTCGAATTGACTGGCTCCTGTTGCCATTATGATAGTAGCATGGCCCTTAGCAACAATCGCTTCCCGAATTAATTGCGCGGCTTTACTACCTGCAGCTTTTCCTAATTCTTCCGCATTATTTAATATAACAAGACTCATAAAAATAATTACGCGACTGTATTTTATCCTTTCACTTTTGTATTGCCTCCCTTCTCCAATGAAATATCAATAGGCAGATTTGTTTTCCAATCACCAGAAGTAAAATCAGGAATATCAATTGAATTGGATCGATGCGCTACGGACCATTCACTTAATGGAGCAATCGAACTCCACAAAGCCGCATCATATACATCCATATCAACGGGCAATCCGTTTCGAAGGCAATCAATCGTGCGCCAGTCCATTAAAAAATCCATACCCCCATGGCCACCTACGGTTTTAGCCATCTCCCCTACTTTTTTTACGATCGGCGCAGTATATTGTTCTTCCAATTTCTTGAAGGCTTCTTCATTCAACCAGTCTTCATGTCCAAACGCAATACGCCCGGGGCCAGGATATTTTATGCAAGATCCTTTTGTTCCGCTTATTTTATGAATACGGGAATAAACATTGGGTGATGTAACATCGTGTTGTAGCATAATCGTTTTCCCTTTATTGGTACGAATAGTAGTTGTATTCATACTACCACGATAATTTTTATTGGCGAAGGGTTTATAAAAATTATCCTTTGCTGCAAGTTCTTTTGCCTTATCGGCCATTTGAAAATCGTTGCCGGAAACAGCTACGAGATAGTCCATTTTATCGCCCCGGTTAATATTCATAGCCTGTGCCACAGGCCCAAGGCCATGGGTAGGATATAAATTTCCATTTCGAAAATTTTCCTTCAATCGCCACATATCATAATAAGAGTCTTTACTAAAATTAGAATCCATCAAGGTATGCAGATAGGCTCCTTCACCATGAACAATTTCACCCAACAAACCCTGCCTGTTCATATTTAGGGTAAGCAATTCAAAAAAATCGTAACAGCAATTTTCCAAAATGATACAGTGTTTTCGTGTACGCTCGGAGGTTTGAACAAGTTGCCAGCATTCTTCTATCGTTTTGGCTGCCGGTACTTCAATACAAACATGTTTATCCTGCTTCATGGCATAAACTGCCATTGGCGCGTGCAGCGCCCATGGAGTGGCTATATATATAAGATCAATATCTTTTCGGTCACACATTTTTTTCCATGCTTCTTCTTTATCGGTATAGATATCCGGGCGGTGGATGGATCCCTCCAATGTTTTTTTTACAGCATTCACTTTCTCGGGCCGAATATCACACAGTCCTTTTATATCCACGCCATCAATATGTGTCATTCTATTTACCGCACCGGGGCCCCTGTTTCCCAAACCAATAAATCCGATACGAACTGTATTTAATTTCTCAGCAGCATAACCGCACATATTAAAATGGGCCGAGGCTGAATCATTAGCATAAGAACTTGCGGCAATACTATTGTTTAAAACAGCGGATCCAGCAATGCTTATACCTGTTAATCCGGATAATCTTAAGAAATCTCTTCTGTTAGTGTTCATCGAATTTATTTTAGAATATTTTAATTAATTACTATCACGCTTTCAACCATTTATCAAACCAATCAAAAGCTTCCTGTTGCATGGTGGCATCAAACTTATGCGGTCCGGGATAAAAAGAACATTGATATTTATCAGAGGCCCCTGCTTTTTTATATACTTCCGACAAAATTTTATCGGCTGCTTTCATTTCTCCAATTGTGTACAGATTATCGTCAGCATCGTTTAAAACAAGGGTTGGCAGTGGCGCACGCAATCCGAGCATCTCGGGAAATTCTAATTCATTCGGTAACAGCGGAACATAGGTCATCCAGGTATGGGTAAATGATTTGTGAAGTACAAAATCTTTCCAGGTAGTCATAAAACCGACACAAACAGCACATTTAATTCTTGGATCCAGTCCACCCATAAACACTGTTCGCATACCTCCCCCCGATAGTCCTCCGCACCCGATACGCTTTGCATCTACATCTTCGCGGGCACATAAAATATCCAGTGCCATTCGGTCTTCCGCAAAAAATACACCGGGCCAGGTAGTGCCTGCACTAAATAAAGATTTGGCCATGATGGTTTCATGGTCGGAGGCCCAATTATTATACAAATTTATTTTCGCTGGATTTTCTGGATCCTCATCCGTTAAACCATTACGAAAGCGATCGGGTACATCTTGTAGCATTACTCTTCTGCTGGCAAAAGGAAAAGCATCTGCCACTAATACAACATATCCCCGTTTGGCTATTTCGTTTGCCCAGGCACGTCCTTCATAGTATTCCTTTCTATGTTCTTCCATCAATGGATGCGGGTGATCGGATGTTTGAGTAATTTTTCGGGTACCAAAATATTTATTACCCCCGTGATCATGAAAAGCAAGTATCGCCGGCAATTTACCTTTAACATTTAATGGTTTTAATAAGATAGCTTCTGTGGGCCTGCCACCTGGTAATTGCCAGGTTAGTTCTTCAATCTGCAATCCATCGTATGAATATTGTTTGACGCGATGAACAGATGGAATTTTACCAAGATCGGGAATTGCCATGCGTTCTATCATTCTTTTTTTTGCCACCTTTCTCCATGCATTGATATCCTTCCATTCTTTATTTCGGAATGAAAAGGAAGGCAATTTATTTTCATGAAGAGAAATGGCCCAATCACCATAAAGGCCGATAAGGCTCAGGTTGTTTTCATTACTATTCTTATTCATCATATTCGAATCGTAGTTTGAGATAGAAGAACGAATTGTCTTTTCATCAAGCGAAGTTGATGGTGATGAAAACCCTCTCAAGCTTGCTCCGCCTGTTATTCCGAGAAAGCTGAGTCCGCTCAATTTTAAAAACTTTCTTCGATTATTTTCCATTCATAAAAATTTCTGGAGTATTGAAGGAGATATTGTCAGTATCAAAAAAAATAATTGTTGATTCCCTATTCAAGTCACGTACTTAGCATTAGTAAAGTACGACAATTTTTATTTTGATGCTCATTCCCATAAAAAATAATACGATCAATGAAAAGAAAGAATTTTATTTTCTATAGCTCAAAAAGGAACAATATGGCAACTTGTTACTCACCTCTTAGTGACTTTTTTTAAAAAGGCAAACAAAAAACCTCCGATCACCAGTAAGGCCATTGGGATAACAACTAAGAACTTTAAAAAGGATACGATTTCAACAATCACCGGAGTTATAGAATCTACCGTACCACTTAACCACAAGAAAATTCCGGCTCCTTCAATTATATCCAATATACCGGGAAGAATTGCCATCACGATTAGAAATTTTAGTACCTTTTTAAATGGATTGGGCCATTTGATGGCCAGTAAGCGAACGCCGAAAAATAAGAAAGCAGTATATCCGGGAATTAGGAGAAATTCAATATAATTTATTTTCCAGGCAAATTCTTTTTTTCCGGCTTCACTCCAGGTATTAATTATATAAACGACCTGTTCTTTGTTGCCAGCAATTTCAAGCGAGTACAACGCGTTAATTTTTTTATCGGGAATAACCAGCTCGTGGCGGATGGTACTCATCCATACCACGGCAGACATAAATAAAAGAAATGAAATAAATATTGCGATAGGTAGCTTTGAATCATTCATTACTGAATGTAGCAAAT
This sequence comes from Chitinophagaceae bacterium, assembly GCA_046153465.1. Classification (GTDB taxonomy): domain Bacteria; phylum Bacteroidota; class Bacteroidia; order Chitinophagales; family Chitinophagaceae; genus Endoryza. The sequence goes on along the minus strand of JBJXDV010000421.1, from coordinate 6,162 downwards.
GAATTGAAAAGAATTAAATAATTTTTTGAAAAACCAGCTATTGCTTATTTGAAATTCCTGCCCCCGGGAAAGATTTTTTCCTGGTTATTATTTGCTTTAAGTTTATTATTAACAAGTGGCAATTCTGGCATTGGATTCTCATCCGACCTGGATAACGTTAGAATAGGAAGATGTTCTTCACGGGTTGCCGTAAGATGTCGTAATAATTTGGAAATATTATAACAACGTTTTACAATTACATGAATCACTTCACCTTCTTTTTGCAGACGACCTTCTACCATTAACAACCGCGACTGAACTATTTCCTTCCTGTATTGTTCATATAATTTCTCAAATACTACCAGGTTGGCACAACCGGTTTCATCTTCAATGGTAATAAAACAAATACCAGAGGCTGTTCCGGGTCTTTGTCTTACTAATACTAATCCCGCTACTTTTACAAACATTCCATCCACACCATTTGCAAGTTCCTTTGCTGGCAAAATGCGGAGCTGTTCTAATTTTTCGCGTACAAAATGTACCGGATGTGCTTTTAATGAAAGAGCGGTGGTGGCATAATCTTGCACAACATGTTCGGAAATACTCATTTCTGGTAATTCTATTTTTTGCTGTAGAGATTCTTCCGATGGTTGCCCAGAAAAAAGCGCAATGGGTCTATCTCTATAATTCGTAAGTTCCCATAAAGCACGGCGCCTATCTAATCCCAATGAGCGAAATGCATCTGCATCAGCCAACTTTTCCAATGCGGCTTCAGAAACACCTGCCTGTCGAATAGCATCCAAACTTGTATACAAAGATGTTCTTCCGGAAATAACTGTTTTCATATCTTCCTCGCGAATTCCTTTTACCTGGCGAAAGCCGAGTCGAAGGGCATAATAACTACCCGCTTTTTCTTCAAGCGTATTATCCCAATGCGAATAATTAATATCAACAGGTTTGAATTCAACACTATGCTTTTTTGCATCGATAACAATTTGTGCAGGCTGATAAAAACCCATCGGCATACTATTAAGTAATGCAGCGGCAAAAATATCGGGGTAATAACATTTGATCCAGGAAGAAACATAAACGAGTAACGCAAAACTTGCAGCATGGCTTTCGGGGAAACCATAACTTCCAAAGCCTTCTAATTGTTTAAACACCCGTTGGGCATATTCTTGTTGATATCCTCTTTGCATCATCCCATCGATTAATTTTTTTTGGAATTTTGAAACCAATCCTTTCGCTTTAAATGTTGCCATACTTCTCCTTAATTCATCGGCTTCGGCAGGTGTAAATCCTGCTGCAACAATTGCAATTTTCATTGCTTGTTCCTGGAACAGCGGAACACCAAGAGTTCTACCTAATATCTCTTCTAATTCTTTTGATGGATATATAACAGGTTCTTCGCCATTCCGACGACGCAGATAGGGATGTACCATATCGCCTTGTATAGGACCAGGGCGAACAATGGCTACTTCAATGACCAGGTCATAAAAGGTTCTTGGTTTCAAACGCGGTAACATAGATTGTTGCGCACGACTTTCAATTTGAAAAACGCCGATTGTATCGGCATGACAAATCATCTCGTATACAGCAGGATCATCCTGAGGAATATTGGCTAATGTAAAATCCTTTCCATATTTTTCTTTAGCCAGCGAAAATGACTTACGGATACAGGTTAGCATTCCTAAAGCCAGGATATCAATTTTAAGAAAACCCAATGCATCAATATCATCTTTATTCCATTCGATACAGGTTCTGTCTTCCATTCGTGCATTAAGTATCGGGCATAAATCAGAAAGTTTGCCCCGGGTAATTACAAAACCTCCTGTATGTTGTCCGAGTTGCCTTGGGAAACCAATAAATTGTTGAGTTAATTCTAACACTTTACGAAGATGCTGATCGCCCGGATTGAAACCTTGTTCCTCAATTCTTTTTTTATCGAATAATTCTTCCGTGAATTCCCTGAGTGAACTGGATAACCTATTGATTGTATCAACAGATAATCCCATTGCTTTCGCCACATCCCTAATCGCCCCTTTCTGATGTTGCTGGGTTACTGTAGCAACAATAGCCGCCCGGTCGCGACCGTACTTTTGATATATATATTGAATGACTTCTTCCCTTCGTTCGTGTTCAAAGTCTACATCAATATCCGGAGGTTCATTCCGAGCAGAAGAAATAAAGCGTTCAAACAATAAATCGAATTTGGTAGGATTAACAGAAGTAATTCCCAAGCAATAACAAACAGTAGAATTAGCAGCAGATCCCCGACCCTGACAAAGAATATTTTGTTGCCGGGCAAAACGAACAATATCATATACAGTAAGGAAGTAAGAGGCATATTGCATCTGTTCGATAAAAGTTAATTCATGTTTAATAGTTGCAATAATTTTTTCCGGAATTGGTTCTCCAAAACACTCTTTAGCTCCTTTCCAGGCTAAATAAATAAGTTCTTCCTGTGGCGATCTGCCTTCACTTATAATCTCCTCGGGATATTCATACTTCAACTCATCCAATGAAAACACACAAGATCCGGCAATTTCCTGTGTACGGAGTATTGCTTCGGGATATTGCCGAAACAACCTTTCCATTTCGTGTACTGGTTTGAGATATCTTTCTGCATTAGGGTGTAACCGATAGCCAGCATTGTAGATAGTACATTTTTCACGAATACAGGTTACAATGTCTTGTAACTCTCTTCTTGCAGGTTCGTGGTAATGAATATCATTGGTTGCCACCAATGGTACTTGTAGTTGTTCTGATAACTGTGACAGGCGATAAATATACTTACTATCATCGCCCAGGTATCGGCGGGAAGCCGCGAGATAGAGATTGTTTCGAAATTGTTCTTTATATTCTTTTATAGATTGATGAAAAGAAAAATCAAATTCAAATGTTTCGTTCAATACATCAGGAGGAATAAGGATAAACTGTACCCCTTTTGAATATTCATACACATCTTCTTTATATAAGGTACAGGATCCTTTTTCTGCCCTCCGATTACCAAGTGTAAGTAAATTACAAAGAATCGACCAGGCATTCTTATCTGTTGGGTAGGCAAGTAAACTAGGTCCATTTAATAAATCGATACGGCATCCGGGAATAATACGAATGCCTTTTTTCTTTGCCGCCGCATGAGCACGCACCACTCCAGCAAAACTATTTCGATCGGTAATCCCTATTTCGCTATATCCATAAGCATGGGCTTGTTCTACTAATTCTTCCGGATGCGATGCCCCCCGAAGAAAACTAAAATTTGTTGTTACCTGTAATTCTGTATAGCTCATATTCTATTTTAGTTATGCAAAAAATCCGTGAATAAACCATTGATATGATTTTTGATTATCATAATGCCCCAGGCGGAATAACCAATAACGATTTCCTTCTTCGTCTTCCACTAAATAATAATCGCGATGCTGGCCCCTTTGCAACCACCACTCCTGTTCAATCCTTTCCGGGCCATCTGCCTTCATTATTTTATGGAGTTTCCCTTTATATCGAAATAACATAGGTGGATAATCCGGAATTGGAGCAGTAACCTCCACCGGTACAGGCTTTGCTAATAAATGAACTGGCCGGGGTCTATCTAATTTCCATTCAGCGGTAAATTTTTCATTTAATGATGTTGCCGGCTTAAGAGATCGTTCGGGCCAATAGTGTTCATCCGGAATAAACCTATGTATATGATTATTTCCGATTTTACTGACAAGCCGATCTAACAGCTCCGATAAACCGATATTATTTAGTCCACTGATATTTTCCCATAGTTGCTCCTGTATCGGAGTAACGTCTTCTATATTAACAGCTTTTAACGTAAACAACTCAATACCCAGTGCGGGCTCAATCGTTGATAATTTTGATTCAAATAATTTAAAAAGATGCAATTTATTATAGGTAGCCCGATTGGTACCGATTTCAATTAGTTGTATTTTATTATCAACTCTGTAACATGTAAAGACAGCAACACGAAGTCCTTTTTGCTCTTGCTGAAGCCGATAACAGATCGTTTCAAGTAATTGCTTTAATGCAATTTCAATACCTGTTGCGGTTACGATTGGTTCCAGGCTAGCCAATCTTTCCTGGTAAGGTTGTATGGGTTGTATCGATTGAATAATTTCTTCTTCAGTGCCCAGGGCCTGGTTCAAACGCTGAATAAAAGCTTGCCCAAAACGACGACGAAGAGAAGAACGGGGTATGGCTATAAAATCTTTAATATTTCGAAGCCCCAGTTTTTGCAATCGTTCAACGGAATAATCATCTATTCGCAGAGAAGCAGGAGGTAATAATAATAAAGCATCTGTTTCCTGTCCGTTTTCAATGATAGGTTTATCTTTTCCAAAACGTGCATTGGCCCAGGCAGTTCCAATTGTACCAGCAATGGATAACCGCGTACTATAACCTACCTGATTTAATCGTTCGTAAATTGTAAAAAGGTATTTTTTTTCACCACCCCATAAATGGGCACATCCTGTTACATCGAGCATCAAACCATCTGGCGGATCAATAGATACAACTGGAGTATAACGAATGCACCATTCTCCAAGAGCATTGAGTACTTGCAGGGAATTTTCAGGCTTATCTTCAAATACTTCTAAAGAAGGAATAATCACCCGGGCATCAGCTACTACCATACCTATATAAACACCCTGCATATGTGCAATAGGGTTAACAGCTTTAATTAGCATTCTTCCATGATCGGGAGCAGCCAATACAAAAGGGAAGGATGTAAGCCGTTTTTGGCGGCGGGTAAACCAATCCGTTTTTAGATAACGGAACCATATAGAAAGAAAACGTTTTGCCATACTATCCCGTTTTCTTTTGTAGAGGTTCCACTACTGTTGGAATATCTTTTGTTATCTGGCGAAAACGTTGATTGGCCCATTCAACCTGCCAGTTCCCCGGTTTTCCATTACGAACTTTCAATAGGTCTATATTCCAACGTGGGAAACCAACACCAGGCATTGAGTATTCCAACTCACTTGCGAGTGAAGTAATTTTCCAACGGGAAATGCAAGCAGTTGTATTCAACTTGCGTGGATTTTGTTGAATTACAAAACCCGTTACCCTGCTTTGTTCAACCGCCAATTGCAATCGGCGGGAAGCTGTAAAACTCAATTCCTTTACTTCCCCTATAACAGCAGCCAATCCTTCACATTTGAGCGCTTCCTCCATTACCCAAAGAATTTCTTTTTCTCTTTGGAGGTCAACGAAAATAAATTTATCGGGATCGATTCCAAAGGATTTCATCGCTGGTGGAAAGATGGTTCTTGAAGAACTGATCCAAAGCGATACGCCTCCTTCGCGCATGATGTTAGATGTTATCCCCAATATGAAACCGGCAGTGGCTGCTGCACTGGTACCCGACTCGCAAATATATTCATGCACGGCTCCCAACGGAAATACTGAATTAGGAAATGCCCGGTTAATAGGCCCTAACTCCATATCGATAGCTGTTTTGTTCAAATTTGTTTTGAACCCCTGCAACGAAAGAATTTCCTTTTGCAGTTGTGCGATCCTATTAGCTTGAGAGGAATCCATACAGTTAAAATCACAAAAACTAATAATTTTAGCTAAAATACTAAATTTATTAGTTTTTTAATAAATAATTTCCTCCCTCCTATTTTTACTTTCCTTTTAGAGAAGGATTGAAAAAAAGCAGATAAGCCGGGGATATTTTAAATTGGAAGGCGATGACGTTGACCAACCCCGCTCTTTGATAAAAGATCTCCTGTAGAATGTACTATTGAGGTTGTATAATAAACGAATACTGATATTTTTTTTCCTTCAGCATAAATTCAGGATGGGGTATACCATTGGCGCTCCAGCTATCATCTCCTCCCACTCCCATTTGCTTTAAGTCAATATTTACTGTAATATAATCAGTAGGTATCAAATCAAAACTATGCCTGGCTTTTTGTACCGCAACTTGCAAATAAGGTACCGCAGCAACATTTAATAGTTGTTTACCTGTAATTTTTATTCCTTTTCCGGTTTCATCCGATAATTGCAGCCATCTAACTTCTGTTTTATTTCCACTTTCCTGCGGTTGCGGGAACATGAAATAATCTTTTTGAACAGATGTTTTATACATGCTGATTGCTGCTCCGGTTTTGCGATCATCATAATTATCCATCGGTCCACGGCCAAACCAACTCATCGCATCAAAGCGTTTAGGCA
>JBJXDV010000420.1:0-2778 GCA_046153465.1 Chitinophagaceae bacterium | reverse complement strand
CCGATCTGGATGCATGGTGTACAGTCGAAATCGTTTCCCATCATTCACCAATATGCCGCTGGATTTATTATTCCTTACCAATGGGTTTTTAGGATATTTTTTCCAATGTATCAGATCTGCAGAAACTGCTACGTTAGTTGACCATTCCCTCCAGTCTTTAAAAGCAGATGCATGATAGTAACCATAGTACAAACCTTTGTATTTTATAACATGGTTCATGGCAACTGCAAATTGGTCATATGCATCGGGTCCCATTTTGATAACGGGTTCGTCTTGAATGTTCGTCCACTTTTTACAATCTGGCGAAGTAGCCAGCCATATTCCGAGGTCTCCGCGTTCATAAAAAAGGTACCAGGTATTATTTTCTTTCCAAATGGTGGGGGTACCATAAGAGCCCGGTGGAATAGGTTCCCCATTCATTAATCGAATATCAAGATTTCCCTGCTCCTGCCAATGAATACGATCCGTTGACGTTAATAAATGCGCCGTATCGCCTCTTCCTTCAGCAAACATATAATAGGTACTGTTATCTTTGATTACACACATATCTTCCACCCAATTTGCTTTATAGATTGGATTACCAGGATATTTTATCCAGGTTAACCCATCCGGCGAAGTTGCATACCCAAGGTATTTTATACTATCAATAAGTGTGTAACCTGTGTACCAAAGATAATAGCCGCTATCTTCTTTTAATATATATCCTCGTTCCCGAATTTCTTTATCCCAGGTATTGGTACCAGTACCCGAAAAAAGAGGGTTGCCTTTATATGGTAAAAAGTGGACGAGCTCTTCCGAAAACTCGTTAGTCCCCATTTTCTGTTTGGAGGAACAACTGCATTGAAAGGCTATTATTAGTACCAGAATACAAAGTATCGTTTTAAACATACCATATATATTTAAAGACATACACAATATAAGTATTTTGCAAAGAGTGTTTGCTGAACAGGGTGCTGCTATTTGCCCGGAAAGCGAAATAAATCCAGATTAGCGTAAAAGAATTTTATTTTTTATCTTCTTTGGTTACAAACCAGCGTTGCGCGGTTACCAATACTATATCAATATATTCACTTAAATCAATGAGTCATGAAGAAGTTGCTTAAAATAACAGCTGTATTTTTGTTATCATCCATTTTATTCCTGGTATCCTGCTCCAAAGCTTCTTTGGATAATAACAGCACAGATGCTGCTACAGATAGTGTTACTACTAACCTGATTTCGGGCAAATGGCTGGTAAGTTCTTTTATTGAGAAAACAGAAGATAAAACTTCTAAGTTTGCCGGTACGTTGTTTACATTTAAAGCCAATGGAACAGTAAGTGCTACCGATAAAAACGGAAATATATCGGATGGTAGCTGGAAGTTTACCCCAGCAATAACTTACTACGGATCCACTTCTACCGCAGCCATAGCATTAAATATGGGAATCAGCAAACCCCTTGACCTTCTCACAAAAACCTGGAATTTTATAGTGAGCAGTTCAACCCTATTAAAAATTGATAGCCCGGAATTGTTAGAAGACAAGCATGTGCAATTCAGCAAACAATAAATGGTTAATGACCATATCTGCAAATGATATGCAGCTATACCCCGTCTTTTTAAAGGCGGGCTTTTTTATATAATTTACTGAGAATCGCAATAACTCGATTGATGGGGATTTAACCATGTTATTTTCCGGTAGCAAAACAGAAAAGAGATAGTTGCCGGTTAGCTGCGGCAGGCAATTGATCTATCGCCCTTTTGCATGTCCCGTATATATTTTTTTAAGCAGAAAACACTCATTCCCCAATTTGTTTGTAATTTCCCTCTTACTATTACCAAAACAACTGCTATATGAAAATGAATATCCGCATCCAGCTCTCGATTATGATGTTTTTGCAGTTCGTAGTTTGGGGGGCCTGGTACGGGCAGCTTTCAAAATATTTGCTGGCAATTAATTTTACCGGAACCCAGGTAGGAAATATTTATGCCACTTTCTCCATTGCAATGATCATCTCGCCGTTTTTTGTAGGAATGATGGCCGATCGTTTTTTTAATGCCGAAAGAGTATTGGGGATTCTTAATTTAATTGGCGCCGCAATTCTTTATTCGCTCACACAAATTACCGATTACAATACATTTTATTGGATGATGCTGCTCTATTGCTTAACATTTGCTCCAACCATTGCATTAACGAGTTCCATTTCTATGCGTCAAATGGATAATCCGGAAAAACAATTTCCTCCTATTCGAGTATTGGGAACAATCGCATGGATTGTTGTAACGAATGTTGTTGGATGGATGGGCTGGGGTGATAAAGTAAACATCTTTTATGTTTCGATGGCAATGGCAATTGTGATGGGTATCTTTTCTTTTACGCTTCCTAAAACGCCACCAACTATTTTGGGTCCTGTGAGTGCCGGTCAAATATTGGGAAAAGATGCGTTTGTTTTATTTAAGAACCGTTCATTTACGATCTTCTTTATAGCATCTGTATTAATCTGTATCCCTCTTTCTTTTTATTATGCAATGGGTAATCCTTCAATAACAGATGCTTATAAAACTGCATTTATGTCGGCCAATCCGGGTGCTGCATTGCCTGAAACATTTTATGTTGAAAATAAAATGTCGATCGGCCAGATATCAGAAGTATTCTTTATGTTGCTCTTACCCTTTGCCTACGGAAGATTTGGTATTAAAAATATATTAATGATTGGTTTGCTCGCATGGATTGTACGCTTCTTGTTTTTTAGTTATGGTAATGGAGGTAGTGGGGAATGGATGCTGTATGGCGGTATTC
>JBJXDV010000419.1:0-4441 GCA_046153465.1 Chitinophagaceae bacterium | reverse complement strand
TTTTTGTAAACAAACTGAATGACCATTGTTATCGAATCTGTGGTAAGAAAGAAATTGTAATGAGCGATTACGATGTTAAGCCACGCACTCCCTTTAATATGATAAAGATTGAAGATAAAGTGACTATTAATTTAGATATGATAGTTACTATTACAGAGCAGCACTAAAATGCAAGCAGTGAGTCCAATTTGTGCTGATACAAGGTAAAGCTGCTGAGGTTATGATGCGTACCCTTTTCAATGGTCACAAAATCATCATTACTTTTCAGCAATGATATTAATTGCCTGGCGTTTTCATAAGGAATCACTTCATCAGCCGTTCCATGAAAAATAGTTACTGGCTCCTGTACCTGCTGCAAATACTCGTAAAGGGGAAACTTATATTGAACCATACTTTCTGCCGGGTACACCGGAAAATAAGCCGACACCAGTGAAGATATACTGTAATAGGGTGTTTCCAGAATCAACTGATGGCAGGAAACGTGGCTGGCCAATTCTGCTGCAACACCCGTTCCCAATGATTTTCCATACACCACAACTTTTTCACTACTGAATTTCTGAACCGCCATCTTATAAAGTAAAAATGCATCACTATAAAATCGATCTTCTTTTACCACACCGGTTGATTTTCCATACCCGGGATAATCCATCATCCATACCTCATAGCCATATTTTGTAAACTGCGGCACAAACTCTGCATAGTGGTTGATGTTTTCTTTATTGCCATGGAAATACAATATCACTCCTTTTATCTTTGATCTGTCAACAGGAAAAAACTGAACAATACTTAAATTATCTTTTTCATTCAAACGAATAACCAATTCCTTATGTGGCTCTTTGAATTGATATACATAAGTAGAGGGAAGCTGTGTAGACTGAAATAACAACTTATCCTGAAACGTCCATAACAGGATCCCGATCAGCGCATATAATACCAGCATCACCTGTGCTGCTTTAAAAATTGCTTTATTAACCTTCCGGCTTGCTTTCATATTTTAAGAATATCCCTGATAAAATTATGGTACTCCGGAAAAGAGGGAAGATTATTGTGCCCCCCACCCTCAATGCGAATAAGAGTAATGCGAAATGGATTGATGCGTTGCAGCTTTTCACTATGCGATATCGGAATCAGCCGGTCTTTTGTTCCATGTAAAATATAAGTATGACATTTCACATTGTTGATCCATTTATCCGTTCTTAAATGATATTTCAATACCCAACGCATCGGGAGAAAAGGCAAAAACCGTTCCACTGCTTTTTTAAAGCTATAATAGGGTGCATCAAGTAGTAAATACCGTGGATGATTGTCTGATGCCAGCTTGCATGCAAAGCCGCTTCCCATACTGCGGCCGTAAACCAGTATATGATCTTCCGGAAAACGTATTTTCATTTCATTGTACACAAACTGCATATCATTCAACATGGCTTTTTCGCTACGCTTGCCAAAACTTTTGCCAAACCCCCGGTAATCCACTAACAGCACATCATAGCCAAAGCGATAAAAATCTTTCGCATACTTTCCCCAACCTTTAATACTTCTGGTGTTGCCGTGAAAGTAGATGATGAGCCCGTGTGGATTGTTTACAAAAAACAGGATTCCGCTGATTTGAACACCGGGTTCAGGGGTGAAGCGAACCTCTTTAAAAGGGGCATCATATTTAAATTCAAAATCCTGTTTGAGTTTTTCAGGCTTAAAAATAAATTTCTCCTGAATAAGGTAAATCAACCCCATCAAAACGAAATAGCCTATGATAATATAGATAAGTGTGGGCGACAAGAATTAACTAAAAGTTTGTTGTTGCAAACTCTGTTAAGTTAACAAGAATAAACGAATTCATTAAAACGACATTCTGCCTTACTCCTCGTCAATATAAATCCGCTTGAGTTTAAGCGAACTGATAGGTGCAACAATCAATGGAAATTTTTCCACCGCTACGTTGCTCATATCGAGGCCAAATCCTTTTTCTTCGCTTAAACTTATTTTTTTCAAAGAAAAATAAATCCGCATGATTACTTTTTCCCAGAAAGGAAGTTCATTATCCTGGCTCAGGAATTTTTCCATCACCACAAATTGAAAATCGCCCACTACATTATTCCGTTGCAGGCTTTCGTAACGGCTGGTAATGTTTACTTCCTTGTTTGCCACCATATCTTCCACCACTTTTCTGAACATCAGGTTAATACGGGGCTGCATGCGGAAACCAAGCCGGAATTCCACCCGTATTACTTCATTAGGAATAATAGTGTCCACTTCATATTCGCAGGTATATGGGTCATCCAATGTATCCACATGTACAAACCAGTAGATGTCGGCCCGCTTGGGTTTGCGGTTTAAAATAGAATAAATGATCTTATGTTCAATTTCCTTTGGATTATTAGCGCTGGTAAGATATACCAGATGTGTGGCATGCTTGGTTACCGTCATATCATTACTCAACTCCTGCAAAAGTGGGAGGTAATGATCAAGGCGAACAAACTCCACGTAACGGTTTTTGATTTTCCGGGAGCGGAACCAGATGTACATTACAAGGAATAACAATCCTCCCACAATCAATGCAATATAACCACCATGACTAAATTTCTTGAGGTTGGCAATAAGAAAACTGATTTCAATAGCAGAATAAACTGCAATAAAAGTATAAATGAAAATTGATTTTACACGATGGGCCACCATGTAATTAGCAAATAAAATGGTTGTTGAAAGCATGCAAAGTGTAATAGCAAGGCCATAGGCATGCTCCATATTACTGGCGGATTTGAAATAAAGTACAATGCCAATACACCCGAATAAAAGCAACCAATTGATGGCCGGAATAAATAATTGCCCCCTCTCTTCACTTGGGTAATTGATTTTTACTTTAGGCCAAAGGTTTAATCGCATGGCTTCACTGATGAGGGTAAAACTACCACTGATTAATGCCTGGCTGGCTATAATGGCGGCTGTTGTTGCCACAACAATACCGACTAACTTAAACCATTCCGGCATTACACCATAGAATGGATTAAACCCACCTTCAATTAAAGCTTTAGTAATTATTTGACCTTTATAATTAGCCAACAGCCATGCACCCTGCCCAAAATAATTCAGAATTAAGCATGTTTTTACAAATATCCATGACACCCGGATGTTTTTCCGGCCGCAATGCCCTAAATCACTATACAATGCTTCAGCACCAGTTGTACAGAGAAATACCCCACCTAAAAGCCAGTAACCATTTGGATATTTTACGAGCAATTCAATTGCATAATATGGATTAAGCGCTTTAAATACATGTACATCATCTGCAAAATGAATGATGCCGAGTATTGCCAGCATCAAAAACCAAAGAGCCATAATTGGGCCAAATGCACGGCCAATATAGTTCGTACCAAACTGCTGAATCATAAACAGAAAAAACAGTATTACTATTACGATAATTCCTATTGTTTGCGTTTGATCTGAAGTGAACTGTTTGATGACTTCTGCTGTAGCACCAATCGGAATTGCGGGAAAAATCTCTGGAATTTGTTTTAAACCTTCTACGGCTGATGTTACTGAGATTGCAGGAGTAATCATACCATCGGCCAGCAAAGCTGCCCCACCAACCATGGCGGGGATAACCAACCATTTACGCCGACGGCGTACTAAAGTATAAAGCGCAAAAATCCCGCCTTCACCCCTGTTGTCCGCTTTAAGCGTAAGCAAAACATATTTGACAGTTGTTTGCAAGGTCAGCGTCCAAATAACGCAGCTAAGCGTACCTACAATTAAAAATTCTGAAATTTCCTTGCCGCTTGTAATGGCGTTAAGAACATATAAAGGGGAGGTTCCGATATCGCCATAAATAATACCCAAGGCTATTAATAAGCCCGCTGCCGTAGCTTTTTCTATGTGCTTTCCCACAACAATTGTTTAAGTGAGGATACGAACCAAGTTTTGAATTGGTTGCTTATTATCGGCATAAAGGTAGGAGTTGGTTTGATACGGGCAATTTTTTGCACTTCAGTGAAATAAAAAAATCTCCTGTATTTCCCAATTTGATGTACAAAGACTTGGGGAACATTATCTTTTTATCCAGAGTAAACTGCCGTCGCCATAACTTAGGAAACGATAGTCATGTGATAGTGCATGATGATAAACTTTTTTCCAATCCTCCCCGATCAAAGCCGCAACCAGAAGCAATAAGGTAGACCCGGGCTGGTGAAAATTGGTAACCAGCGCATCAGCAATTTTTACTTTGTAAGCCGGGGCAATCATTAACTGCGTATGGCAAATCAATTGATCCGCTCCACGATCATTCATCCAACCGATAAGTGATTGAAGGGCGACTTCCGCTGAAATATCATTTGCTGGCAGTTCATAGGCATCCCACTGCTTTACTTCCAGTTCTCCAATACTGCCATGAGGATTGATATATGCTTTTACTCCCATCCAGTATAGGCTTTCCAGTGTTCTCAGGGAG
>JBJXDV010000418.1:0-5673 GCA_046153465.1 Chitinophagaceae bacterium | reverse complement strand
TTTTAGGAGAAAACTCTCTTCGTTAGCATCCTTTCTCTTTTATACTCTTAGTAATTATTTTTGGCTAAGAGGTTAAAGAGGAAAGAGAATAAAACAGGACCGTTCCTAAAAACCGAAAAATCTTCTCCTTCAACTCCTTTCTCTTTTATACTCTTAGTTAGTTTTTTTAGCTAAGAGATAAAAGGAGGAAAGAGAATAAAAGAGGGATTTCTTTTAGACGGACAACTCTTCTCTTTTGTCTCCTTTCTCTTTAAACTCCTTGCCAATGGAATTTACAACCTAATGCGCCACCAGCCAATTCTCTCCCTGCCCGCATTCCGCAATTACAGGAACTTTATTCGGAAGCAGCATTGCTGTCTGCATATTTTCAATTATTAATGGCATTAATTCTTTTGCTTCCGATTTTAAGGCGTCAAATACGAGTTCATCATGAACCTGCAAAATCATTTTGCTTTTCATTTTTTCCTTTTGCATGGCAGCATATACTTTTTGCATGGCTAACTTAATCATATCTGCTGCAGTGCCCTGTATTGGGGAATTAATTGCATTTCGTTCAGCAAATCCACGCACTGTGAAGTTGGCGGAGTTGATATCTTTCAACCATCTTTTCCGTCCCATGAGCGTTTGTACATATCCATGTTCCCGGGCTAAGTTGATGGTATCATCCATATAGCGTTGTATTCCGGGAAATTGCTTTTTATAATTATCAATAATCTCTTTAGCTTCTGTACGGGATATTCCCAAATTATCTGCCAATCCAAAAGCACCCTGTCCGTAGATTATTCCAAAGTTTACACTTTTCGCTTTATAGCGCATTTCCTTTGTCACGTCTTTTTCGTCAATACCATAAACTTTGGCTGCCGTGGCAGTATGTATATCTGTTCCCATTTTGAAAGCTTCACACATATTGGGATCGTTACTGATGGCCGCAACTATCCTTAATTCAATTTGAGAATAATCGGCAGATAGTAAAACATGTTTACTGTCTCTTGGGATAAAGGCTTTTCGGATTTCTCTGCCTCTTTCTGTTCTCACCGGAATATTTTGCAGGTTTGGATTATTACTTGCCAATCTACCGGTTACGGCTACCGCCTGAGCGTATGAAGTATGTACTCTCCCGGTTTTTGAATTAATCATTTCGGGTAATGCATCAACATAAGTTGACTTAAGTTTAGTTAATTCGCGGAATATTAATATATCTGCAACAATGGGATTTTTAGCGGCTAGTTTTAACAATACATCTTCGCCGGTGGCATATTGACCCGTTTTTGTTTTTTTTGCTTTGGGATCCAGTTGTAATTTATCAAACAATACTTCCCCCAATTGTTTGGGTGAAGCCAGGTTAAATTTTACACCCGCTTGTTTGTACACACTATCTTCTGCAATTTTTGCATCTTTCTCTAATTGTTTGGAATAATCATTTAAAAAGCCTTCATCTATCTTCACTCCTTCAAATTCCATATTGGTAAGTACTTTCACCAACGGATTTTCTACTTCATAAAAAACACGCTCTACTTCTTTTTCTTTTAGTTTAGGAAGAAAAATATTTTTTAATTGTAAGGTAACGTCGGCATCTTCAGCAGCATAGTCTTTTATTTTTTCAATCTCCACATCGCGCATGGTTCCCTGGCCCTTCCCTTTTTTACCAATCAATTCATCAATATGTACAGGTTCATAGCCGAGGTATTGGGTACTTAAAACATCCATGCTTCTTTTTCCATCAGGCTCAATTACATAATGGGCCAGCATGGTGTCAAAAATATTTCCTTTTAATTCCAGACCCTGCCATTTTAAAACAAGCATATCATATTTAAGATTCTGGCCAATCCATAATTTTCGTTCATCATTAAAGAGTGGTTCAAAATGTTTTAATATTTTTTTTGTTTCTTCCTGATTAGCCGGGCAGGGAACATACCATGCTTCGCCGGGTTTCCAGGAAAAGCTCATTCCAACCAATTCTGCTTCATTTGCATCCAGCCCAGTAGTTTCTGTATCGAAACAAATTTCTTTTTGTTTTGATAAATCATTCACCAGTTTTTTTATCTCCGACTCTTTTATAACAGCCGTATAATTATGAGCAGTATTATTAATATTGCGTGTAGCAACAGCAAAACTTTCTTCAGTTGAAACAGGAAGGGGCTCTGGTTTTGAAACGGGTTCAACAACATTTCCAAAAAGATCTGTTTGAATACCCTGTGGTAATTCTTTTTCTATACTTCCTTTTTTAGACGCGGGAATGGGCAGGCTTTCACCCAATAACCGTTGTGCGATTGTTCGAAATTCCAGTTCGGCAAAAACTTCTTTTAATGCTTCTTTATTCCAATCTTTCATTCTAAAATTTTCTTCGTGAAAAGAAACCGGAACATCTGTAATAATTGTTGCCAATTTTTTACTTAATAGTGCAAGATCTTTTCCATTACGTACTTTTTCTCCCAATGCACCTTTAATTTTATCGGCATTGTGCAATACGTTTTCCAGGGTTTCATATTCTGCTAATAGCTTGGCCGCTGTTTTTTCCCCAACACCTGGTATACCTGGAATATTATCAACAGCATCACCCATTAAACCCAACACATCTATTACCTGGCTAACTTCTTTAATATTCCATTTTGCGCATACTTCTTCGGGCCCCATTATTTCTACATCACCACCCTGATAACCGGGCTTGTAAATTTTTATCGTATCACTTACCAATTGACCATAATCTTTATCGGGAGTTACCATATATACTTCATATCCCGCGATAGATGCTTGTTTAGCAAGTGTACCAATGATATCATCAGCTTCATATCCATCCAACTCTATCACTGGTACATTGAATCCCTCAATAATGCGTTTGATATCCGGCAATGCATCAAGCAAATCTTCAGGGGCTTCCTGTCGATTAGCTTTATAAGCTGCATAATCAGTATGTCGTTCGGTAGGAGCATGGGTGTCGAAACAAACGGCCAGGTGAGAAGGTTTTTGATTATTGATAAGTTCTACCAATGTATTGGTAAAACCAAACTGAGCATTGGTGTTTCTTCCTTTAGAAGTAATTCTTGGATTTCGAATAAGGGCATAATATGCTCTAAATACAAGGGCCAATGCATCCAACAAAAATAATTTCTTACTCATGCCCCTAAGGTAGGAATTTCTACCAGGTCATACCAAAAGGAAAAATGAAATCGATTGGTTGATGAATGTGTGTAAATACGGGGCCAGTTAGGTGCCGGGAGAAGTTAATTATGAATAGAGTTGATATTATCTTATAGTGGTTTCTTTCACAAATGCTGCATTAGGCAGGTTTTGATGATTGGATACCTCTTTCTTTTCTTTATAAATAAAGTTAATATAAAGAGCAAATACCAGCAGGCTTATTGCCACAATGTTCAAGAGCTTACGTTGTTTGCGGTTCATAAAATATTGGATGTTTTGGTTGGATGTACTTACTGATATTCGTAACGGGAATTCAACTTTAATATTTCATATTGTAAAAAAGTTATTTTAAGATATTGCTTTTTGATAAGTGTATGTATTAATATTTTATCTCAGTTAATTTTTTTTGCATATCAAACATTTGATCTCTTAACCTGGCGGCTTCCATAAAATCGAGATCTCTTGCAGCCTTTTCCATTTCTTTTTTTGTCCGGTTAATTGCTTTTTCAAGCTGTGGAATTGTTTGGTAGGTCACCTGATCTTCTGCAGCAATTGTTACCAATTCTCCGTCTGGGGCAATGGAGTAGGGATTATTCGGATCGTACCCTTTAATATCAAGTACAGAAGATTGACCAAATACCTGTTCTCTTGATTTAATGATTGTACGAGGAGTAATACCATGTTCGATATTATAGGCCAATTGTTTTTCGCGGCGACGATCTGTTTCATCAATAGTCTTCTGCATACTTTCGGTAATCTTATCTGCATAAAAAATAACCAACCCATCTACATTTCTGGCTGCCCTTCCTGCAGTTTGTGTCAATGATTTTTCATTACGTAAAAATCCTTCTTTATCGGCATCCAAAATGGCTACTAATGAAACCTCCGGAAGATCCAATCCTTCTCTTAGTAAGTTTACACCCACCAACACATCAATTTCACCCAATCTCAATTGTCTTAATATTTCAATTCTGTCCAGGGTATGTACTTCGCTGTGTATATATTTACTTTTAATATTTATGCGATGAAGATATTTATCCATTTCTTCTGCCATACGTTTGGTTAATGTAGTAACCAGCACCCTGTCGCCCTTCTTAATTCGTTTATCAATTTCCTCGAGTAAATCATCTATCTGGTTAACCGACGGACGAATTTCAATAGGAGGTTCTAATAAGCCGGTTGGTCTTACCACTTGTTCCACTACTATACCTCCGGTTTTTTCCAATTCAAAGTGGTCTGGTGTAGCTGAAACAAATATGGTTTGATTGAGTAAGGAATCGAACTCATGAAAATTAAGCGGTCTGTTATCTAACGCAGAGGGTAATCGAAAACCATAATCTACTAAAACCAGTTTCCTGCTTCTATCTCCCCCATACATGCCACTTACCTGCGGAATTGTTTGATGGCTTTCATCAATAACACATAAAAAATCTTTAGGGAAATAATCTAATAAACAGAAAGGCCTGGTTCCTGGTTTTCTGCGATCAAAAAAGCGGGAGTAGTTTTCAACGCCATTACAATAGCCTAATTCGCGAATCATTTCTACATCATAATTTACCCGTTCGCTTAAACGCTGTGCTTCTATGTATTTCCCTGTTTTCTTAAAATAATCAACTTGTGCGGCGCATTCATCCTGTATTTCATACAATACCTGTTGAAGTTGGTCTTTTGGTGCAAGATATAAATTGGCAGGAAAAACTGCTGCATTATCAAGTGTGGCAATACGTTTACCATTACTTACTTCAATACTTTCGATCTCTTCAATCTCATCACCAAAAAAAGTGACGCGATATCCATAATCCATATAGGGAAGATTGATATCTACAGTATCTCCTTTTACCCGAAAGGAACCTCGTCCGAAATCGCCCTGGCTTCTTGAATATAAAGAATTAACCAGCGAGTGTAGAAATCCCTGGCGCGAAATGACTTGCTTTTTATGAATTCGGATAATTCCATTTTCAAATTCAGTGGGGTTTCCCATACCATAGATACAACTCACAGAAGCTACTACAATAATATCTCTGCGTCCACTCAGTAATTCAGAAGTTGCATGTAATCGGAGTTTATCCAACTCCTCATTAATTGAAAGATCTTTTTCAATGTAAGTATCACTTACGGGCATATAAGCTTCGGGTTGGTAATAATCATAATAACTTACAAAATATCCAACAGCGTTTTCAGGAAAGAACTGTTTAAACTCACCATACAATTGAGCAACCAAGGTTTTATTATGTGTTAGAACAAGTGTTGGTCTTTGTACATTCTCAATTACATTGGCAATAGTGTAGGTTTTTCCGCTACCGGTTACTCCTAACAAGGTCTGAAATTTTTCACCTTCTAATAACCCGTTGGTGAGTTGCTCAATAGCTTGCGGTTGGTCGCCGGCGGGAGAATAGGGTGCCTGTAATTTGAAAAGCATAAACTATAAATATGAAAATACTTTTTCGATAATTATTGATGACCAATAAGCGTTCCCTTTTTAAGGTAGGCAGAAAATAAATTAATGGCAGTAGCGGCATTTTCGATTTGTTCCTG
>JBJXDV010000417.1:0-2983 GCA_046153465.1 Chitinophagaceae bacterium | reverse complement strand
GGGTTGTAATCCACTCTTACGCCGATAGTATCGGTACTATATGTTTTTGACGCAATCTTAATGTTCATTCTTGGAATAAGCCAATAACCGGTGTCATAACTGGTAACTGACACTACCTGCTGTACCTTTTTGCCGTCTAATCCATCTATGATCTCCTGCTTTCCTTTATCGATCCATTCGAAGTGATGAATTGTATCGAGATTGATCCAATTAATTTTTTCTCCAAGCGGAAGGCGGGCTTCGATCGTAAGTTTCACCGTTTCTCCAACTAAGAGATGGTCCTTATCTGCCGAAATTTTTACAATGGCCTGACTATACAATTTGGGTGCTGCTACCAACAACAAAAAAACAATAAACCATTTTACTAATAAAGAATTCATACGTTATCGGTTCCTGCCAATAAAAAATTTCTGTAAAAGTTTTACATAATCTTCATCGGTTTTCAGGTGCAATAAATCGCATCCTGCTTTCAAAAAAATATTTTTACACCAATCGGTATGTTTGAAAAATGCCTGTTGATAATACTGCCTGGTTGCAAAATCATCAGTATCTATTACCATCGATTTGCCACTTTCGAAGTCAGTGGCCTGAAGCAAACCTACTGCAG
The DNA here is from genome assembly GCA_046153465.1 of Chitinophagaceae bacterium. Taxonomy (GTDB): domain Bacteria; phylum Bacteroidota; class Bacteroidia; order Chitinophagales; family Chitinophagaceae; genus Endoryza. Next base: position 2,376 of record JBJXDV010000417.1, on the reverse strand, counting down.
GCAATTGCATATCCAATGGATCGTATAATTTAATACCAATTACATCATGTTTTTTACCGGCTACTTTTATCGCATCCGAAAAACTGGTATCTATAAAATCGCTTAAAATGAAGGTTATGCATTTTTGCCGGGTTGAATTATTGAAACGTCGCAGTGCCTCCCCCAATTTTGTTCCTTTTCGTTTAGGCTGTGAGGCTAGTAGTTCTCTTACAATATACAGCACATGATCGCGGCCTTTTTTGGGTGGAATAAATTTTTCTACTTCATCACTATAAAAAAGAATACCCACTTTATCGTTATTACTAATAGCTGAAAAAGCCAATACGGCTGCTATTTCAGTAATCAGATCTTTTTTAATTGCGTTTGTAGTACCAAACAGGGAACTTGCACTTACATCTACCAATAACATTACCGATAACTCTCTTTCTTCTTCAAATAGTTTAGAGAATGGATGATTAAAACGAGCTGATACATTCCAATCGATAAAGCGAATATCGTCGCCGTGTTGATATTCCCGCACTTCTTTAAATAGCATGCCCCTTCCTTTAAAAGCACTGTGGTACTCGCCTGTAAATAAATGGCGGGTAAGCCTTTTACTTTTTATTTCGAGTTCCCGAACTTTTTTTATTATTTCTGCTGTCGTGAGCATATTGATTCGTGAATATCTTTATTGCTGTGTGCCCAAATCGTTAAACATTTTTTTTACAATCGAGCCATTTGCTTTTAAGGAACCTGAATTGTTTTTAAAATATCATCTACAATATTCTCTACATTCACACTTTCTGCTTCTGCTTCATACGTTAAACCAATACGATGACGTAATACATCTTTACAGATACTGCGAACATCTTCCGGAATAACGAACCCCCTTTTATTTAAAAATGCCTGCGCCTTTGCCGCCAATGCCAGATTAATACTTGCCCTTGGAGATCCTCCGTAAGCAATCAGTAGCTTTAATTTTTCAAGCCGGTATTTTGCAGGAGTACGGGTAGCAAATACAATATCAAGAATATAATTTTCCAGTTTTTCGTCCATGTATACCTGCCTTACAAGGTCGCGGGCCTGTAATACTTCCTGCATCGATACAACTTGTTTAATAGAATGCATACCCAGCCCTTGCACATTTTGCCGTATAATAAGTTTTTCTTCTTCTTTAGATGGATAATCGACTATAACCTTCATAATAAACCGATCCTGCTGAGCTTCGGGTAATGGATAGGTTCCCTCTTGCTCCAATGGGTTTTGAGTGGCCAGTACAAGAAAAGGTTCATCTAGTTTATGAGTGGTATCGCCTATGGTTACCTGCCGTTCCTGCATTGCCTCGAGTAAAGCACTTTGAACTTTTGCCGGAGCCCTGTTTATTTCATCGGCCAAAATAAAATTGGCAAAAATGGGGCCCTTGCGAACCACAAACTCATTTCGTTGCTGATTGTAAATTAAAGTTCCGATTACATCGGCCGGTAAAAGATCCGGGGTAAATTGTATACGGCTGAATTTGGCATGAATGGCCTGTGCCAGGGATTTAATAGCTAATGTTTTTGCCAACCCTGGTACGCCTTCGAGTAATATATGACCATTACTTAAAAGGCCAATAAGTAAGCGGTCGAGCATTCCAGACTGGCCCACAATAACCCTTCCTACCTCCTCGCGCAACCGATCTATAAAAACACTCTGCTGTTGAATTTTTTCATTAAGTTGACGAATATCCTCTGCAGTAAACACCATATCGGTAATTATTGGAATATTAAAGAATGAATAGCAATAAATTATACTCGAAAATACGAACAAAGTCTTTGCAAGATGCTTGCCAAATGGATAAATGGCCTGTTAAATGAGACAATAAGCTCTCTTTTTGGGAACAATAAATTGCATGATGAAGAGTTTTAGGTAGGATATTATGCCATTTTTAAAAACCAATCATTTTATGAAATTCAACAAATTAAAATTGTTTACGTTAGTTATTGCCCTTGCTTCTCTTATTTCCTGCTCAAAGAAATCAACGTCGAAATCCAATACTGAATTACTAACCCAAAGTAGTTGGAAAGTTGTAAGCGGAGGTCTTGATTTGGATAAAAACGGAACTGTAGATGCGGAATTAGTAACCGATTGTGTGAAAGATAATTCGGTAACATTTGTTACAGGAGGTACTGGTACCATCGATGAAGGAGCAACTAAATGTGATTCTGGTGATCCTCAAACCGAAAGTTTTGCCTGGTTGTTTAAAAACGGAGAAAAGGAGTTAGAATTTGATGGAGAATCTTTTACTATACTTTCTCTAAGTGATAATCAGTTAAAAATATATTTCGACTACAACAATGATGGAGCTATTCAACGTACAGTTTATATTTTGAATCATTGATAAACAAGCTAACATAT
>JBJXDV010000416.1:0-3887 GCA_046153465.1 Chitinophagaceae bacterium | reverse complement strand
GCAAGCAGTTGGTTCAAAAAGTGGTTTACAAATAAAACCGCTCAGGACAGCCTTATACTGGAATATCTGGCCGCAGGCTTTGATATTGGTGATTTGCTGATGCAGCGCTACAATTACCGCAACCTGGTGAAACAGATGTACCTGCAACTCAACAGTGGAAATGACAACTCGAATATAAATGCTGTAAAGCCAAAGGATATCTTTTCCCTGCTGTATGCGATTAATGAAGAATGTTTCATTATTTCAAAAAAAGACACCTCCTACCGGTTATTGAATTATGAAGACCTGAGGTTGATGAACAAAGACGAACTGGAAATCATGTTCAGCCTTATTGATATGAAATACGGAGGTAGTTTTTCCAAATTGCTTGGCTTGGCAAATAAACCCTTTGAATTAAACAGGGATGACATGAATTCGCTAAGAAGATGGCTGGGAGGAATTGAAAACAACATAAAACAATTCCAAAAAATACAGGAAGACTTTAACCGTACACAGGAGGAACTGAAAAATGGCAAAAAAGAAGACGCTGTTTACTCGCTTTTTAACTTATGGGAGAGCGTAAATACCCTGTTTGATATGGTGATACCTGATTCAACACTAAAACCCGCCTGGATGAAAGGAGTAGATGCACAATCAGATAAAATAAAAGTATTTACAAAAAAAGGATTTGAAGTATATAATCAAATCTCACTTAAAAACTATGCAGGAGCAGTAAGCTCTGTGATTTCGGTACTGGAAGATTTCTTTTATAACAACAATAGCACTTTTACAATTACGGAAAACCATTTTAAAGACAGGTTAACGCCTACTGCTGTTAATAACGTACGAAAAAGGGAAACTTATCCGCAGGTTATAGATAAAGGTATTTTAGTAAAATATTCTTATTCTAAAAAAATCAATGACCAAATTAGTATAGAGAATAGTCGTGTAATAGAGTCTGCTATTAAAGCGAAAAGAATTTCAAAAGAGTCGGTAAAAAAATTAAGCCATTCAGATTCATTAGCATACGGAATCAAGCCCTTCGCAAAAATTTCAAATGATACATTTAAATTCAAACAAACTGATTTGCCTGCCGCCATTTTATTTGAACGAGACCGCCACGCCATTCAACTCATCAGAAAACTTGCAGGCTTTCTGAACGATGTAATGCTTACTACTGATTCAAAAAAACTGGCCAAAGTTGTTGAGTCCTATGCATTGCCTCCCGGTTCTTACAAAAGAAAAAGAAATAATTGGTGGTCAGTTGACTTCAATGCATATGTTGGTGCTTTTGGTGGTTACGAAGTAGCTACTAGAAATGTAGGCACCTCCAGCCTGCCGCCACGAATAAAGGGTTGGGTATACGGAATTACAGCTCCTATTGGTGTTTCACTAAGTAAAACATTCGGGCGTAAGCTAAGAATCGACAGTTTAGGAGATGCCCTCATCCGTAATCCTGATAAAATACGGATTACAAAAACCCAAATTAAAGAGAGAGGTAATGCTACTTTTACAATGACCGTTTCAGTAGTTGACCTGGGAGCCGTTGTATCTTACCGCTTTAATAATACAAAAGATTCTGTTTTACCCCAGCAGGTAAAATGGGAGCAGGTGTTCAGCCCGGGAATAAGTTTCGCCTACGGCTTCAGAAACACTCCATTGGTTATTAGCGCCGGGTATCAATATACTCCCAGGCTAAGAAAAATTGAACAGATCGCTGACAACCCAAAGAATCAGCAATACAATGCCAACAGATTTCAGTTGGGTTTATTGTTTGACCTGCCGCTTGCCAATATCTGGCAACGATCGTTTTACCCGCCAAGGATGAAGAAAATAAAATAATAAATTAAAAAACGGAATGAATTAAAATTTTAATAAAAAAATTATGCCAAACATTCACTTCTCTATTGATTTGCATTGCCACCCTAATTATAAAAGCTTTGCAAGAGCGCACACTCAAAACGGGGAACCTCCCATTCCTCAAAACAGTTCACCCAGCCATCGGTCCAGTTTATGGTTTTATGATCCTCCAAGTGTTACTGATAAACTTGCAAATTATTTTCTGGGTATTACCAAATTCAGGCAAAGTAACTTAACGGCTGCTTTTTACGGGCGCCTGTTTGTTATGGTTGTTGGAATGGGTTCTGTGGAAAAATTCTTTTTTAAAAATAAACTTGGTACTGGACGTATAACAGATTTATTTGATGATTTTGTTTCTGAGTTTGGTGTACCCAGAATTAATACCATTGAAAACATGACGGATTACTGGACTGATTTTAACAGGGAAATGCAGTTTATGTTAGAACAGGAAAATCATGTAGTTAAAATTGACGGGCATTGGTACACGTATCGAATACCTGTAAACTTTTTTGAACTACAGCAAAATATTGAAGCAAATGAACAATCTCATGCTGGCGAAAAGAAAGAAAGTCCATTGATTATTTCATTAATCCCTTCCGCTGAGGGTTTGCATATTCTTAACTGTGGTTTGGAAAATAGTTGCAATCCCGAATTGGTAAAACAAAACGCAAGGGCATTAAAGATGATGCCTAAAGCACCATGGCTTGTAACATTCAGCCATCATTTTTATAATGAACTGTGCGGCCATGCACGCAGTTTGCGTAAAGCAATTGGCAAAGTAACCAACCAGGAAGAGGGAATCAATACAGGGTTTACTCCTCTTGGTTTGGATGTGCTTGACATTCTCCTGGATAAAAATAATGGACGCCGCATCCTGATTGATATTAAACACATGAGCCCGGAGGGAAGACAACACTTTTTAAAGCTTCGGAAAGAAAAATACAACAGCGAAATTCCTGTTATTATAAGCCACGGAGTTGCCAATGGGTTGCCGGAACATGGTAAAATGATTTCTGATTACCCTGAACTGGGTAAAAGTTTTATAACCCCCCTGGAAAATGTTATTGGAGGCGATGGTAAGTTTAAAGATCACAACGTTATTAATTTCTATGATAATGAATTATTGGAAATGGTGCAAAGCAATGGGATTATTGGTTTGCAATTAGATGAAAGAAGATTGGCCAATGAGGAAGAAATGGATAAAGTAAAACATTCTGTTTGGCGCAGTAAAATCATGCATTACCGTAGCGAACTGTTGTGGAGACAAATACAATACATTGCTGAGCTTTTTGACAATCATGGCCTTTATGCCTGGGGCAATATGGCCATAGGTTCTGATTACGATGGGCTGGTAGACCCGTTGAATTCTTTCTGGACGGCAGAACAGTACGATGACCTTGCAGGTTATCTTGAACGACATGCTTTTAATTATTTTAAAAATCATCCCCAGCGTATGAAAAATCAGTTTAATAAAATCAGTGCAGATACAGTTATTCAAAATATCTTCAGGGATAATGCCTGGGACTTTTTAAGAAGATGGTTTAGCTGAGCTGGAGTCTTATAAATACAGTAGCACCATAAAAATATATTCTATGTTCTATTATATTAATCCAGTAATAATTACTTTTACAACACTTAGCCTCCTCTTTTTCTTAAGAAAATATATCTGTCGTTTTCTTATTTGGCTGCTTTCTCAGTTTATCAGCTTACCTCAAGGGTATAGCCAAAAACTTTTACCGGCATTTGTCAGGGTGGTTTATTTAAACTGGTACACATTTCTGATGATATTCCTGATATGGATGCTCCTTTTTTTAACAGAAGTGGGTAAAGATGTATTGGTAATGTTTATTGAAAATTTAAAAATTTTTAATTATGGCCAAAGGTTGGGGGCTTATCTATCACTCTTTACCTGCACCTTTCTTATCAGCGTTTCTATATGGATCATCCCCTTTTTTCTTTATTCTGTCAAAAGAAGGGATGACATTCTGGAAAACGAAAATTACGAGAAATATTATATGGCAACTAAAATGCTGGCCTTCTTTGCCATG
>JBJXDV010000415.1:0-2929 GCA_046153465.1 Chitinophagaceae bacterium | reverse complement strand
CTGCCAAAGTAGATTTGCCGTGGTCAATATGTGCAATAATGCAAAAATTACGGATATTCTTCATTTTCCACTGTGCCCAAAAGGAGGACTGCTTTTTTTGATTTTGAGGGGGCGAAGGTAGGCTTTTTAGCCCAAGTAGGAAAGGTTAACTCCAGACGAGTCAAAAAATAAAGGCCAGTTTTAGGAAGCTTAATTGATTACTTGACTTATAAGAAGAATTAATTGTTGAATGCGTGTTAATTTTAATTTTTTGATCCCGATGTGTTGTGGCATGTTTCTCAAAAATTCCATTCTATATATCAGATATTACTATTCTTATTGAAACTCGCGCTGATCTTGAATAACCCCGTCATTGTTTTATAAAATACAAATCCGGCACAGGCTCCAAAAGTATTTAGCAGTATATCGTCTATATCGGTACTTCGATAGCTGGTTGCCAATTGCAATAATTCGATTGTTATCGAGACCAATAAAGAAAGCAGAGCTACCTGTAAAAAACCAGAAAAGCGCTTATACAGCAAAGGGAGATAAATACCCAATGGAAATAGCATAATAAGGTTACCTGCAATCTGCCTGTCGGTTATTCTGTAAATACTAAATATTTTGAACAGATGCAGATTAACATGATCTCTTTTTTCAATTCTATGCAACATTTTTTGCCACCACTCATGGTAACTAATTTCGCGAAACAGAATAAAATACCCGGTTAAGGTAAGTACCATAAAAACATATACAAAAAAACTGGATTGAATTAGTAGTTGCCAGAAAGTATTCTGTGGTCGATTTATTATAAAATGGATAATCCATACATACAAAATAATAACTGTAAAAAAGAAGAGCAGCAGGCGTGAGGTACCGGTATGACTGTATTCTTTCTCATAATATTCTGTGAGAAAAAAAAAGGTGAGAAGTAGTACAGGAAGCGCAATCAAAAATTTCTTGAGTTTTATATACATACTTAATGAAAACTATAAAAAATGAAATTTACTTTAGATACAAACTAAATGAAACTAAGATGACTTTAGCCTTAGCATTGAGAAAATGACAATTTATATTCTTACTACAAGAATCAATGTGTGTATCGCACCTTACCCTCTACAATAGTTGAAATTACTTTTGTACTACGTATTTCGTCTTCTTTACAAGTTATAAGATTATTACTTAATACAATTATATCGGCATACTTGCCTATTTCCAAGCTTCCTTTTTCTTTCTCTTCGAAAGCCGCAAATGCATTTGCCATTGTATAGGAATAAAGAGCTTCTTCTCTGGTCATACATTGTGCCGGATAAAATGCATCCCCATTCTTTGTTTTACGAGTAACGGCTGCGTAATAACAATTAAAAGGGTCAACATCCTCCACGGGTACATCTGTTCCATTCGTTACCACAACCCCTGCATTTAAAAATGCTTTCCACATATAAGCTCCTTCAGAAGCCCGTTTGTCACCCAATCTTTTTGGAACAAAAGGGGCATCACTTGTACAATGCACCGATTGCATCGAAGCGATTACATTCCACTCTTTAAATCTTGGAATCTCGGCTGGACTTACATGTTGTGCATGTTCAACACGCCAACGATGATCCTTGTTTTTATCTTTCTTAATCTGTTCTGCAAATAAATTAATGGTTTCCCGATTGGCACGATCCCCTATTGCATGCACACACAATTGTAAATTATTTGCCCAGCAAAATTCTGCTATCGCTCTTAATGAATCAATGGAAAAAGTATTCTGACCAAGCCAACCAGCCCTATCGGTATAGGGTTCCAAAAGCCATGCTCCATAGGAACCTAATGCACCATCCAATGAAACCTTTACTGATTTAACAGTCAAATAACCTCCACCCTCATTCGTAATAGGAAAAATATTCTTACTTTTTTGTAAACTTGCGTAACCTTCGCGCACCATTGCCCAATGCCTGATCTTAAATTTATTTTGTTGAGCAAGTTCTTTCATCCATTGTACCTGTTGAAACGAAGAACCAGCATCTTGAAAACTGGTTACTCCTTTTTTTAAACAATCCTCTTCCGCCAATCGAATGCTTTCGATCCATTGGGCTTTACGGCTTGCTTCAGATTGCAACTCTATCCAGTTGCCATAAGCATTACCCGCTATTTGTTGCGCCGTTTCTTCCAGCACTCCTACAATTATTCCGCTTTTATCTTTTACAATATCGCCTCCTTTGGGGTTTGGAGTTGACGGCCTAATACCCGCAAGTTCCATTGCTTTTGCATTTACATAAACGCTATGTCCGCTTGCATGCACCAGTATTACCGGGTTATTGGGAGAAATTTTATCAAGTTCCTGATGATAGGGATAACCAAGGTAATTTTTCGCCGGGGCTCTATCCCATTTTTCCTGGTGCCAACCTCGCCCAACAATCCAATCTCCTGGTTTTGCCTTATTGGTTGCGGCTGCTACCATCGATACAATTTCATCCCAATTTTTTGCTTGCATTAAGTTCAAACTCATAAGAGAAGACCCTAATCCATGAATATGCCCGTGCCCTTCAATAAAACCAGGCATTACGAATTTTCCTTTGCAATCGATTAATTCTGTTTTTTGAGAAGTATGTTTTTTTGCATCCGCATTGCTACCTACGAAAATTATCTTGCCATCTTTAATTGCAACGGCTTCAGCAACTGGTTGATTTTTATTAACAGTATATACCTGTGCGTTATTCAATACAAGGTCGGCTACAATTTCCGGAGAAGAACTACTCCCACATCCTGAAATCAAAGACAAGGTTAACAGAATGAATAAAAACAAACTACTATTTCTCATATTCTATAATTGTATTTCTAAAACTAATGAAAATTGTCTGGCGACCCGAAATCTTTATTAACGGGAATGGCTTATTAAAAACAAAACTAACTATATATGCTGAAGTAAGCTGAATAGAATCGAACGACTCACTAACAAATTGTA
>JBJXDV010000414.1:0-16479 GCA_046153465.1 Chitinophagaceae bacterium | reverse complement strand
GAATATGGCAGATATGCCTATGCGCAATCATTGGCATTTAGGGAAAACTTTCTGAAACAGCCCCTGGTCAATATCTGGACTGAAGATTTTAAAAAAGCATTAACCCGAAAATTTCCACAACTTTTATTTAAGCATAATTCTTTTCGATGTTTACTAACGTATGATGTTGATATAGCTTATTGCTATAAACATAAAGGATGGATGAGAAATACAGGCAGCTTTCTTAAGGCAGCAATGAAAGGCCAAGGAAAAAAAATGAAAGAACAATGGAACGTATTAAGTGGCCGGGATAAAGACCCGTTTGATTGTTTTGAATGGCTGGATGCCTTGCATTTATATTGTAGAATAAAACCTTATTATTTTTTCCTTGTAGCTAAAAAGAGGAGCAGGTACGATAAGAATTGTTCAACCGATAAAAAGCAATTTACAGCGTTGATAGAATATTATTCCCATAATTATAAAGTGGGTATTCATCCATCCTGGCAAAGTGGCGATGAGGCCCGTTTATTGAAGGAAGAAAAAGAATGGCTGGAAGTAGTTTGCGATAAACCTGTCAAAATAAGCCGGCAACACTATATTCGGCTTGCATTACCTCAAACCTATCGGCAGCTTATCGAGGATAATATTGAGAAAGACTTCTCTATGGGTTATGGAAGTATTAACGGTTTCAGAGCATCTGTATGTTCGTCTTACTATTGGTACGATCTTGATAAAAATGAAATCAGTTCATTAAAGCTTTACCCATTTTGTTTTATGGATGCCAATTCTTTTTTTGAACAAAAATTTACTCCTCAACAGGCTTACGAAGAGTTGATACAATATTATAATCTAGTAAAGAGGCACCGTGGAATCTTTATTTCTATCTGGCACAACCATATGATGGGAACAACTGAGCAGTTTTTGGGTTGGCGCCAATTGTTTGAATTATTTATGAAAGAAACAGTTTATTGGGATGCTTACAACGATGAGGGTTGATTGATGAAGCAAGTCTTAGGGATAAAAAAATACCAGTTTCCAAAGAAAACCTTCCTGCTAAAATTGATCAGTAGTTGGACACTTTAGTGGCTTAGCTGCTTGGTTTTATGTTCTCTATTTTCGAACTCTTTCGGTAAACCTGGTTAACAAGATAAACGCCCAGCAATGTTATTACCCCACCTATTGCAATAAACACCGTAAGTTTTTCACCAAAAACAATAGCACCAAAAATAACGGCTACTATTGGATTAATATATGCGTAAATGGAAGCTTGTTCGGTCGGTAAATGTTGGAGCGCATATAAGTAGGCGATAAAAGAAATGACAGAACCAAAGATGGCCAGGTAACCTATTGCCGCCCAACTTTGCCAGGGAATGTTTTTTAATGGTATGGCAATGCCAGTAGCCGATGAAATTGAAAATAAAATAATTCCCGAAATCACCATCTGTAAACCAAGGCTGAAATATGGATTAAAAGATGCTGCTTGTTCTTTAGTATACGACGTACCAAAAGCCCAGGCCCAGGTAGCAATTAGAGATAAAACAATACCAAAACTAAAATTTGGATTTAGAAAGTCTTCGAGGTGTTCATAGAAAATTACGCATATCCCCGAAAAACCAATGACTATTCCCAGGATTGCTTTTGAAGGTATTTTTTGTGATCGGAATAAACCGATTATAACTAACCAAAGTGGAAATATTGCACCAATTATAGAGCCCAGCCCTGCTGAAATATATTTTACTCCCCAGGTAGAAAGTCCATTAGAAAGCATAAAATTTAGAAAACTCAATATGAGTATCGGTCCCCATTCTTTACCACGGGGCCAAGCCCTGCCTTTACTGGTAAAGAAAATTATATAAGCAATACCCCCCAATAACTGGCGTATACCTGCGAGTTGTAAAGGCGGCAGATTATAACTTACTCCAACTTTTGAGGCGATCCATGTAGTTCCCCAAAAAAAACAAACCATCGCCAATGCGAACAATGCTTTAACGCGTGTTCCTTTTTTACGAATGGTTATTGGGTTAAACGCTGAAAACTTTTTAAGGGTATCACCGGTTTGAGAAAATGGTTTACGCACATCGAATGCAGACAAGTTGTGAAATATTTTAAGACCCAAAGATACTTTAAACATTTTTGGGCTTAGCATGAAGTTTATTTAACCGGAACTTTATTGTTTTGCCGGAAATATTATAAACATCAATTATCCAAATCTTTTGAACTTTCCGGTAAATGATCATATTCATTCTTAAAAGCATACCAACCAAAAATCATGAGTCCAATAGCTATTGGAGTAAAAATGCTGATAATAATTATCCAGATTATTGGATTATTAATATCTTTTTTCCCATTCACATCAATATAACTAATAGCCCCAATTATAAGAACCAATATAATAAAGGGTGCAAGAAAGATCCAAACCAACCCAAGATATTTTTTTATAGAATTCATATACTTATTTTTCAATCATTACATAAATGGATGTACTATTAATCATCAACGCTTTTATTAATTTTATTCGATAAATAGATAGTGCCTATAATAAAACAAAGTGCGGCAATTCCAATTGGGTACCATAACCCAACCAGTGGATCTGAAGGGAAAGTGGTGGTAAGTAATAATCCGATAAAGGGCACAAGGCCACCAAATACTCCATTTCCAATATGGTAAGGCAAACTCATAGAAGTATAGCGAATTTTTGTTGGAAACATTTCAACCAGGAAAGCCGCAATAGGGCCGTAAACCATCGTTACCAAAACAATCATAAACCAAACCAGCAAAATGAATTTGAAATACTTTTCAAGTCCTAATTCAATATTCCGGTACAGGGGTTTGTTATCTTCTAAATATATATTTTGAGAAGAATTTAATTGTGACGTATCCACAGAAACCCGGGTAAATTTAGATCCATAATAATTCTTATACTGGGTGGAAATTTCAACTAGTTGATTTTTTTCTATATTCTTTCTTACCGTATCTGATTTTATTTTTACCAGATCCTGTTTCATCCATTCTTTGGCATTGGTATCTCTTAAAAACTCTGAAAAAATCATCCGATAAGAAATTATACCTAAAAACATACCGATCAACATAATCCATTTTCTACCAATCCGGTCACTAAGCCAACCAAAAAATAAAAAGAAAGGAGTGGCAAAGGCAATTGCCCACAACATAATCGTACGGCTTTGTTCAAATTGCAGGAAGCATTTTGTTTCTAAAAAACTTTGCGCATAGAACTGGCCGGTATACCAAATAACTCCCTGCCCCATAACGGCTCCAAACAGGGCCAGCAATACCATTTTAAAATTAGCTTTATTGCGAAAACTTTCTTTCAAAGGATTTTTCGAAATTTTTCCTTCTATTTTCAATTTTGAAAACATAGGTGACTCCTCCATCTTCAACCGAATATAAATGGAAACAATGACCAGTAAAATGGATAACCAAAATGGATAACGCCATCCTCCCCATTCTGCATTAAATGCGTCGTCGGTCATACTTCTTTTTACGACAAGTATGATACCAAGTGCCACAAACAATCCTAATGTTGCGGTGGTTTGTATCCAACTGGTATAATAACCTCTCCTGTTGATTGGTGCATGCTCGGCAACATAGGTTGCAGCTCCACCATATTCACCACCTAATGCAAGTCCCTGCATTAATCTTAGTACAAGTACTAATAGAGGTGCAGCTATCCCAATTGTTTTATAACCAGGCACGCAACCGATTAAAAAAGTAGATCCACCCATTAAAATAAGAGTAAGTAAAAATGTGTATTTGCGCCCGATTAAATCTCCCAAGCGGCCAAATACTAGAGCACCAAAGGGTCGAACAATAAATCCTGCTGCAAAAATGGCTAGTGTACTTAATAAGGCTGCTGTTGCATTTCCCTCCGGGAAGAATTGAGTGCTGATCGTTTTTGCCAGCATGCCGAAAAGATAAAAATCGTACCATTCAATTAAAGTGCCCACTGAAGAGGCAGCAATTACTTTCCAGATACCTTTGGTATTCGTTTCGTTAATCATATGCAGTTAAATAGTAATTAAGCAATGGTAACGTAATTTACAAAAGGAGTATCATGAAACATTATTATCTGTATTTTTATTAAACGCATTTAATAATAATTAAAATTTTATGTCATATCCGTTTCAAATAAAGTCCTTTGAGGAATACAAGGCAGCGTATAAAAAAAGCATTGAGGAGCCAGCCTCATTCTGGATGGAAGTGGCTTCCTGTTTTCATTGGCGAAAACAATGGGACCAGGTGCTGGATTGGAATTTTAAAGAACCCAAAATAGAGTGGTTTAAAGGAGGGAAATTAAATATCACCGAAAACTGCCTTGATCGTCATTTAGAAAAAGCAGGAAATACTCCAGCCATTATTTGGGAACCGAATGATCCCGAGGAACATCATCGTATACTCACTTACCGCGATCTGCATACTAAAGTGATGCAATTTTGCCATGTATTAAAAAATAACGGAGTTAAAAAGGGTGATCGTGTGTGTATTTATATGGGTATGGTACCCGAACTGGCAATAGCTGTTTTGGCTTGCGCGAGGATGGGTGCTATCCATTCAGTTGTGTTTGGAGGATTTAGTGCTCAAAGTATAGCCGATCGATTGCAGGATGCAGGTGCCGAATTTATCATTACCTGCGATGGTGCGTTTAGGGGGAATAAAGAAATACCGTTAAAAAGTGTAATTGATGATGCATTGGTTCAATGCAAATTTGTAAAAAAAGTAATTGTATTAACCCGTACCCGAATTGCGGTTTCCATGATTAAGGGTAGGGATGTTTGGTGGGAAGATGAAATAAAAAAAGTGGAAACAATGGGAAGCCCTTTTTTTCCTGCTGAAGAAATGGATGCAGAAGACAGCCTCTTCATTTTGTATACTTCGGGTTCTACCGGTAAACCAAAAGGGGTAGTACATACATGTGCAGGGTATATGATATGGACAACCTACACGTTTGTAAATGTTTTTCAATATCAACCTGGCGATATACATTTTTGTACGGCCGATATTGGTTGGATCACAGGGCATAGTTATATTGTGTATGGCCCATTAGCAGCGGGTGCTACTTCATTAATGTTTGAGGGAATACCTACCTGGCCCGATGCAGGAAGGTTTTGGGATATTATTGATAAGTATAAAGTAAATATTCTTTATACAGCGCCTACGGCTATACGCAGTTTAATGAGTTTTGGCCTTGGCCCATTGCAGGGAAAAAAACTTAATTCATTAAAAGTATTAGGTACCGTTGGTGAGCCTATTAATGAAGAGGCCTGGCATTGGTACGATGAAAATATTGGAAAAAAAAGATGTCCAATTGTAGATACCTGGTGGCAAACAGAAACAGGTGGTTGTTTGATTTCGAATTTAGCTGGTATTACTCCTGCAAAACCTGGATGGGCAACATTGCCGATGCCAGGTATTGAATTAAAAATTGTAGATGACAAAGGAGAAGAAGTGGTAGCAACAGAAGATGGATTCATCAAAGGCAATCTTTGTGTAACTGCTCCATGGCCCTCTATTTTAAGAACTACTTACGGAGATCATGAACGTTGCAGAACAAATTATTTTGCTACCTATGAAAATTTATATTTTACCGGTGATGGTTGTTTGCGCGATGAAAATGGATTTTACAGAATTACAGGAAGGGTCGATGATGTGTTGAATGTAAGTGGCCATCGCATAGGAACAGCTGAAGTGGAGAATGCGATTAATATGCATGCAGGAGTTGTAGAAAGCGCTGTGGTGGGTTATCCGCACGATATAAAAGGACAGGGTATTTATGCCTATGTAATTTATAATGAAATGCATGGTGATGAAAAATTAACAAGGCAGGATATTGCACTTACTGTTTCAAGGATTATTGGAGCCATTGCAAGGCCCGATAAAATTCAATTTGTAACAGGATTGCCTAAAACGAGAAGTGGTAAAATTATGAGAAGGATTTTGAGGAAGATTGCAGAAGGAGAAACATCCAATCTAGGCGATACGTCTACCCTGCTTGATCCTGGTGTGGTGGATGAAATAAAGAAAGGGAAATTATAAAAATGTGATATTTTATTCTAAAGGGATTGTACAACATCAAATAACACTCAAGAGTAAATAAAAAACCCCACCAGCTGGAGATGGTGAGGCTTAGTAGAAAATCATTCTTCACGTTCAACGTTTGCCAATGCTACCACATTGGTAGTGATGACAGGATCAGCACACTCACTAATATATACGCAAGGAGCTTTTGGAAAGTTGGGGTAATTTATTTTATTTTTTTAAAAAGAACTTAATCTACGTAGCTTTCTTTCTAATCTTACTATATACTTTATGAAATTTTTACGGCGTATTTTTCGCATCCTTCTTTTCTTATTCTTGTTATTAAATATGGTGGCTGCATTTCATGCTTATAAGTTCACTCATTTTTATCCCAATTCAGAAATTGTAAAAAAGAAACCAGAGGATATGAATTGGTGGGATAAAACAAGTGCTATACTATTTGGCATTCACTATGGCAAATCACTAAATGCTATAAAGCCCGATACTGTTTTTACAACAATCAACTTAAAAACAAATACTGGATTAAGAATTGAAGGATGGTATATGCAGCATCCTATGGCAAAAGGAACGATTCTTCTTTTTCACGGACATGGTTCCTCAAAATCCAAATTATTGAATGAAGCTGATTACATGTTTTCGCTAGGGTTTAATACACTGCTAATCGATTTCCGGGCACATGGTGGTAGCGATGGTGAAATATGTACTATTGGCTATCATGAAGCTGAAGAAATAAAACTGGCGTATGACTATGTGCAAAGCAGGGGAGAAAAAAGTATTTATTTATGGGGGATTTCTATGGGTGCTGCCGCTATAACTCATGCAATGAATGAATACAACCTTAAGCCTAAGAAAATAATTTTGGAAATGCCTTTTGGTTCTTTACAGGATGCGGTTAAAGGAAGGGTAAGAATAATGGGATTACCAGAGCAACCTATTTCAACGCTACTTACATTTTGGGGTGGTACAGAACAGGGTTTCTGGGCATTTAATCATAACCCTTCCGACTATGCTAAAAAAATTACCTGTCCTGTATTGTTGCAATGGGGAGCATTGGATGCAAGGGTAACAAAAAGGGAAACATTGGAGATTTATAATCAGATAGCATCTACAGATAAAAAACTGGTGATCTATGAAACCGCAACCCATGAATCGCTCTGTAATAAAGAAATTCAACAATGGAGAAAAGAAATCAGTAGTTTTTTATTGAAATGAAAATGACAAACTAAAGTGAATACAAGAAATAAATTCAAGGAACTAAAAAATACCAATTAAAATGGCGACTAATTCCCAGCCACCATTTCTACTATACTATTTTAACGCTCTTTATTTCTTGTATCTTTTTTCTTTGAATAGTGGGCCGTCAATTTTTATCAGCGCCTGATAATTACTTTGGTGCCTGTTGGAAGAAATTCATTTATTTCATCAAGGTCTTCATTTTTTAACGACACGCATCC
Source organism: Chitinophagaceae bacterium (assembly GCA_046153465.1). Classification (GTDB taxonomy): domain Bacteria; phylum Bacteroidota; class Bacteroidia; order Chitinophagales; family Chitinophagaceae; genus Endoryza. The sequence continues at coordinate 8,992 of JBJXDV010000414.1, read as the reverse complement.
CTGGGTCCAGTTGGTAAAATCATCTACTACCAGGTTATCGTTGGGCCAGGTACCATGTATAGCGATGCCACCCCCAATTTTTGCTGTGCGTGGTATTTCGCCCAACACTTTACGTTGTTTAAATTTTAGCCAGCTTTCTTTATTGGGATAATCGAGCATCAACATGCGATGCCATTTTTCGTGGGGCCTTTTTGAAATTATTTTGAACGTGCCTTCGGGTGTTTTTTTATCACCTTCCATTAATTTATCACCAAGATCTTTATTACCAAAAACAACAGGATAGGTAGCATACCACCCATCATCGTCGTATACATTCAGCTCATAATCCGATTTATCAATTATGATATAAACTGTTCCGGTAGGCTCACTATTTCGAAAACTTCTTTTTACTTTTCTTTTTTCTATACCACGAAATGAAAAAGACGCAATTACAACAAGAAAGAAAATAACTGAAACAATTTTAGTCTTCATATAACGCTGCTTTTATGTACAGACTGTTCGAGAGGCAAAATGTTTAAGTGAATGATTTGTTATAAGGTTGCCGGGTATCGGATCAGTTCAATAATAACGAACAATAATTGAACCGTATTATTGCTGTGAATAAGTTTTAACAGCTTATTCAAAGGAAATAATATACCGCAACTCCTGACGATCAATTGTTAAGAAAAAATTAATGACTCACTTTTGCCTCCAGCGTCTTCGCTATTTCAATCATTTGTTTTAGACTTTCTACGGAGGGTACACGACCACTGAGTCCGAATTTATTATTCGTTTCCGTAAGTTTTACAAAAAGATTTTCCGGGTTGCGTTGGGCAAATTCCTTTACGGTATCTACACCTGCGCCTTCCAGTAACTCAGAGAATTGCCCGGCAATTCCTTTTATACGAAACAGGTCAGAATGATTTACCCAAGTAAGAATAAGCGATTCGGGAATGCCAGACGAAGCAGCAACTGTTTCTCTGCCTTTTTTAGTACTTCCTTTTTCCAGCAAATCATTTGTAGTTTTTATACCAATAGCATTAAGTTTTGCAGCATAGGTTGGACCGATTCCTTCAATATCAATTATGTTGTACGACATAAAAAAATGTTTTAGAGCATTGAAAATAGGAATAAAATCAACTTCGGAAGATTACTATTATATTTTTTTTATTTATAAGGATCATTATGCCGAAATTAATGAACTTGCTTTCTCAAAAATTGTTTTATGAAATCATTATTTTATATACTTCCATTTCTGGCTGGAGTGGCTATGGCTATTCAATCGGGGATTAACAGTCAGTTACGAATGGCGATCAGTAATCCCTTACTGGCAGCATTTATTTCATTTGCCAGTGGTACTGTTGCATTGGGAATTTTATTGATTTTTTCGAAACAGGCATTACCCTCCCTGCAAGTATATACAACTATTGATTGGTATAAATTTATCGGAGGTTTGTTGGGTGTGTTTGTGGTTACTGTTACCTTATTGTCTGTTAAAGAAATTGGAGTTGCCAATATGTTTGTATTGGTGGTTACAGGGCAAATTGTAATGGCGCTGCTAATGGATCATTTTGGAGTATTGGGAATGCGCCAAAGCCCGATTTCTTTACAAAAGCTGGCAGGTATAGCATTGGTAGTTTCAGGTGCTTACCTGGTTAACAAAAAATAAAACCGGCATCCAAAAGGACGCCGGGGAATTCTAAACAAGAGAGAAATCGAAAAAGATATAAATGTGAATTGTCAATAGTGAATAGTTAGTAGTTGAAAGTTTCAATTAATAGTTATACTTTGCCATAGCGTTTTCTGCCTTTTTACCATTGACAATTCCCTATTCACTAGTTGCTAAACCGTATTCCAACATTATAAGGTGTTTGATCCAATCCTTTTGCAAACATACTTTTAGTAGCCAGCGATCCGTATAGTTTTACAAAGCCTAATTGTAATTCACCTACATAAGATATTTTCCAGGGGTTTAAATCAAAATCGTCCCATACTTTTTGTTTTCCATTGGCTGCCGACTTTGTTTTTTGGCGACTGCTATACAAGTAACCCGCGCTTACCCCCCCACTAAAACCAAAGCCATTTTTTCGACCAGGCGTAAAATCAAAATTTAGCATAATGGGTGCTGTTAGATAATCAGCAGCCAGTTTATTTTTACTGTAACCTGTGCTGCCATCGATTTTAATTTTTGTAGGTTGGGTTTGATAAATAATATTACGGCTATAATGATAGTTATTCAACTCAAGCCCCAACCCGTATTTAAGATTTACCACGTGCTTAATTACATTTAATTTTTGCATGAAGAACCAGATATTTACATTGAGCGATTTACCATTGCGAAGTTTGAACCAATCCTTATCCGAACCTGGAGCAAAACCAGTAGAAGCATTTTGAATGGAAGAGGAAGTATAGTCAGTTTTGTCATCAAATTGATTAATACCTACATCCACGATAAACCAATTGGTAGAAACATTCGAAGGTTTATAATTTTTCTTGCGGCTATGGATCGTAACATTATTATCGCCGGAAGATTTGCCATCACCACGTTTAATAATAATCATACTACCTATGCGTATGGTATCGCTTTTTTCTGTAACTGTAGTATCTGTTTGTGCTGTTGCCGTGAGGGCAAAACAAATTCCTGTCAGGAGTATCGCTATCCTTTTCATACTGTGAAATTTTAACGTGTTAAGTGATTATTTTAATGCTATTTCAAAATTGGCAACGCGTATACCGTTTTTATTTTCATTTTTTTCGCCGTTGCCAAAGTTTGTTGCTTTATCTACTACCCGGCTTACTTTACGAAAGAAACCACGCAGTTTGGTTTTATTGCTAACCGATGTAGTAAGAACTTCAATTCTATCGTTGCTATTGATGGCATAAGAAACAATTGGTTGAGTATTCGTTTCGCTAACATCTTTAATTCCGACAGGCCCATCAATAACTGCTGTATTAACTATTGGAACTACTTCCTTTTTAATATCCTTTTCCTTCGTTTCATTTACTGCAACATCTTTCCCCGGTTCTATAAGTGTAACGGGTGGCGTTTCGGAAATGTTACTATTAATCGGTAATTTTTTTTCTTGAATGATATTTTTTACAAACGTGGGTTGTTCTTTTTCTATTAAATAGTTAGGTTTTTTTATTTCTTTACTAGTTTTCTTAACTGGAATTACTATTTTTTCAGGTGCGCTTTTATCAGAAGGATTCACTTGAACATAATTATCTTTTTCACCGATAACAGGATTCAATATTTTAGTTGAATTGGTATCCGACGCTTTGGCAATAGGATTGATGGTATTTTTAGTTTGATTGCCAGAAAAATACCATCCTGCAGCGCCCATAAATAATAATACTACGGCAGCTACTGCAATTTTCCACCAGCGCATTACAATTACTCTCTCATCTTTTTCGCTTCTGTACAATACTTGTTTATTGGCAAATACCAAGGTGGTATCAGGTGTAAAACGTATTTTATCGTATAATTCAAAAACAGCCTGGTGTTGTGGATTTTTATAAACAAACTGTTCTACCAGATCTTTTTCTTCATTACTTAATTCGTTATCTCCGTACAATAAAAAATATTCTTCGTAGTTGGTCTCATTTACCGGGTTAGCCGCAGTGCTGCTTTTCAGTAAAGATGCCTTATCATTAAATAGCACACGCTTATCGGCCCGAACAACCAATTGTTGTAACATACCAAGTTCTTCGCGTAAATCTGGATTGTCCTTTATAAATATTTCCACTGCATTGCGATCATCAGCATTCAACTCATGATCGATATACAGTAAAAAATATTCTTCGTAATTATTGCGGTTAATGCTCATGCTACAATACGTTTTCAGGGCTTACTAAAAAATTTTTCAATTGAATACGTGCACGGTGTAAATATACCTTTACCTGGCTTTCATTCAATCCGGTGATTTTTCCAATTTCTTCGTAAGAATAACCCTCATAATCTTTCAATAATACCAGCGAACGTTGTGTTTCACTCAACCGGCTCAAAGCTTCTTCCAATATCTTTTTAGTGTTGGAAACCGGCCTGTCGGTGATTCGCATATCGTCTTTAAATTCATCTCTTAAACTAATTCGCTTTACTTTTCGAATATGGTCAATCATTTGGTGATAGGCAACTGTAAAAAGATAACTTTTACTTTTTGCGTTATCCACTTCGGCCCTGTTTACCCACATTTTTTCAAAGGCAGTTTGTACCACATCCTTAGAATCTTCTTCGTGACGAAGATTTTTAAGAATGAAGCGATACACATTATCTGCGTACAGGTTAACACATTGATTATACTCTCTTTCGGTCATAAGCAGGAACAGTTGCTGAATTAGATAATAGTTATACGAACAGGGGTTTTAAAATGTTACAATGGAAACTATATTTTTTATCCTATAAAAAAAGAGGCGTTTCAGGGCCTCTCAACAATACTATCTAAGTAAAAACCAATTGTTCGTCTAATAATTAGCTGTATTAATGATCGTCCGCCCAATCGATTCAAGGATCATAAATTCAGTTTTGCCAGGAGCGGCCCCCTCTTTTGTGGGTTCGCTGCATTCCTTATTTTGATCGCTCGAAAATTTATTATTTGCAACGGCAAAAATAACCAGGGAACTAAGGGCCAGAATAGTTACCAAAAATAGCCTTACAAAAATTTTTCGGAACATAAGAGTTGCTTTGTTTTATTGGACGAAGGTATTTTGAAAATGTTACAGGAAAACTAAAAATTCTATTAAATGTGTTATTTCACCGGCAAACTGTCTTAAATGACCGATGAATTATTTTTTACAGAGGGTGTATTTCGTCAAAATAGGTCAGCCCCATTCAATTTTCCTATTTTTGGACCTCAAAATAATGTTTCATGAATGAGAAATTTGTACAGCGTATTGCTTCAGAATTGGATGAAATAAAAAATGCGGGACTTTATAAAACCGAACGGATTATTGAATCACCACAAGGAGCTGAGATTATAGTTAACGGTAAAAAAGTATTGAATTTTTGTGCGAATAATTATTTAGGTCTTTCTTCTCATCCTAAAGTAATTGAAGCAGCAAAAAAATATATTGATCAGCGGGGTTATGGGTTGAGCAGCGTTCGTTTTATATGTGGCACGCAGGATATTCATAAAGAATTAGAAGCGAAAATTTCTACTTTTCTAGGAACAGAAGATACTATTTTATACGCTGCAGCTTTTGATGCCAATGGTGGTCTTTTTGAACCTTTGCTCGGCGAGCAGGATGCAATTATTTCTGATGCATTAAATCATGCTTCAATAATAGATGGTGTTCGATTGTGCAAAGCACAACGCTACCGGTACGAGCATAACAATATGAACGATCTTGAAGCGAAACTCATTGAATCCAAACAACTGAGAAACCGGATAATTGTAACAGATGGTTCCTTTAGTATGGATGGAACCATTGCGCAGCTAGATAAAATAGTAGCATTGGCAGAAAAATATAATGCCATTGTTATGATTGATGAATGTCATAGCAGCGGATTTTTAGGTAAAACAGGTCGCGGTGCTCATGAGTACCGGGGTGTAATGGGTAAAATAGATATTATTACAGGTACATTGGGAAAGGCCTTGGGTGGAGCTTCTGGTGGATTTACCAGCGGTCGCAAAGAAATTATTGAAATGCTTCGTCAGCGTTCGCGTCCCTATCTTTTTTCAAATACTGTTGCGCCAAGTATTGTTGGTGCTTCGATCGCTGTATTGGATTTATTGAGTGAAACCACCGAGTTAAGAGATAAGCTGGAGTACAATACAAAATATTTTAGGACGAAAATGACCGAGGCTGGCTTTGATATAAAACCTGGTGATCATCCTATTGTGCCTATTATGCTATACGATGCAGTAGTAGCGCAGACTTTTGCTGCAAAATTATTAGAAGAAGGTATTTATGTAATCGGTTTCTTTTTTCCAGTTGTTGCAAAAGGGCAGGCCAGGATACGTGTACAATTGAGTGCAGCTCATGAACAAGATCAGTTAGAGAAAGCTATTGCTGCCTTTACCAAAGTAGGAAGAGCATTAAACGTGTTGAAATAAATTCACCGTTCAAAGCCTAGAGTTGGGAGTATTGACTCCCGACTTAGAACTCTAGACTTCCCACTCAAAACTCCCGACTATTTCGAAGCTATCATGCTTATCTCCACATTTACACTTTTAGGTAATCCTTTTACTGCAACAGTTTCGCGTGCCGGAAATTCTCCATTAAAATATTTGCCATAAACTTCGTTCACCGTAGCAAAAAGGCTCATATCACTTAAGAAAATAGTAGTTTTTAATACATTATTGAAATCCATACCAGCTTCACTTAAAATTGCTTTTAAGTTATGCATTACCTGGTGGGCCTCTCCAAAAATATCTGTAGCTTCTACATTGCCGGTGGCAGGGTTAATAGCCACCTGGCCGGAGATAAACAACAAAGAACCAGCTTGAACGGCCTGGCTATAAGGACCAATCGGATCTGGAGCACTTGGAGTATTAATGATTTTCTTTTCCATGCGCCAAATGTAGGGAAAAGTCTTTAAGACCGTATTTTAGAGAGAACCTGGCCGATTAAACAGTAATCAGTTGATCTAAAACAAAAAAATTCACGTATTAAGTAAGTACTCAAACTTTTTGACTTTCGGTCTTTCTTACTTTCGGTCTTTCTTACTTTCGGTCATTCTTACTTTCTACCCTCTCTACTTCGCGACTTGCCATTTATGTTCTTACTTTGTACAAAATCAGATGAATGGTAATTGCTGTTTTAGCAAATGATGTATTAAAAAAAGAATGGATAGCGAAAGGAGTGCCTGCAAACGTGGAGGTACTATGGTGTGGTTCCGTAAAAACATTGGTGGCAGCCGTAGCGGATGTATATATAGATTTATTGTTTATAAATGATAAGGAGCGAACGGCACAATTAAGTATGCGTTCGGGCTCCCCATTTTTTATAAATGCGGTTGAATATTCCGGTAAAGATCTCGAACCATTTTTTATTCGGATTAATGCCTGGCCGGGTTTTTTAGAGAGAAAGATAGTAGAAGTTGCAATAACAAATCCGTTCCAGGAACCGATGGTAAAAAAATTCTTTGATACACTTAACTGGAATTATCAGTTGGTACCTGATACTCCGGGAATGATAAGTGCCCGGATCATCGCCACTATAATTAATGAAGCATATTATACATTTGGAGAAGAAATAAGTACCAAAGAAGAAATAGATATAGCAATGAAATTGGGAACCAGTTATCCTTTTGGGCCATTTGAGTGGAGTGAAAAAATCGGATTAGATAAAATCTATAATCTATTAATCGAACTTAGTAAAACAGACAGCTCTTATTCTGTAGCGCCGGCATTGGAAAATGATTTGAGCATACAACAAAATAATATTACTAAGTAAATTTGAAGAAGTAAAAGATCTTAGCTTAGCAGCCATGGCCCTTATTCTTAATATTAATACAGCAACAGAAATAGCAGGTATTTATCTTTCAAAAGATGGAGAACTTATAGCTTCTTCGTATAATGAGCAACAATATGATCATGCTACGTGGATTCACCAGGCAATTGATAAGATCCTCAAACAAAATAGCTATACTGTAAAAGATCTTGTTGCAGTTGCAGTAACTGCCGGCCCATGTTCTTATACTGGTTTAAGAGTTGGTATGGCAACTGCTAAAGGATTATGCTATGCATTAACTATTCCATTGATTACTGAAAGTACCTTAAAACTTATGGCGGCTGAAGCCATTAGCCAACATCCCGATACAGCAATGATTGAACCTGAATATTTTTGTCCGCTCATTGATGCAAGGAGAATGGAAGTCTTTACAGCATTATATGATGGGCAATTGAAAGAAATAATACAACCTCGTGCCTTAATACTGGAGGAACATAGTTTTGAACAATATCTTTCACTGGGCGTTATAAATTTTTTTGGATCTGGTTCCGATAAATGGGAAAAAATGGCTGGCCATTCGAAATTTCGTTTTATTAACTTGATTGCTAGTGGGAAACAGTTTTCAATTCTTTCATATTCAAAATTTATTAAACAGGAGTTCGCTATACTCGCCTATGAAGAACCTGTTTACCTCAAAGAGTTTTACATTCATCCCAAATAATTACCATTAAAACTTTTATCAAGATTCATCATTAATATAAAATTTTTGCTGTTAAATTTGATGGTCACCTTATCTTATCAAAATAATAAAGACTGGTTTTATGAACACGGCGAGTAATTATTCGATGCTGTTGCATTCAGATGACAGTGATGTAAAAGTAGATTTTGTAAATCTCAAGAAGGGAGCGATGATTTTACGGGCGCTCAACCATAAACTTAGACAGCAAATAGTAAAATTGGTTGATGAAAAAAAACGCATTACCGTAACTGAAATTTATGTACACCTTCGGCTCGAGCAATCAGTAGCCTCTCAGCACCTTGCTATTTTAAGAAGAGCAGGTATTGTAAAAACCCACCGGGAAGGAAAATTCATTTATTATTCTATTAGCACCCAGCGGATAGAACAGATCATGAAATGTGTAGATGAATTGATTGCCTGACGATTGGTTATTCAATTGTTCGATGTTCTACAAAGCGGAAACCTCACAGTTTCCGCTTTGCTTTTTTAAAATTACCTTTGCAACAATAAAAATTAGGGATATGTATATTCAGCAATTGTATACGGGCTGTTTAAGTGAAGCGGCTTATTATATTGAAAGCGAAGGCAAAGCGGCTGTAATTGATCCATTGCGCGATATTGAAGTATATCTTCAGCTTGCAAAGGATCGTAATGCCACTATTCAATATATTTTTGAAACTCATTTTCATGCCGATTTTGTAAGTGGCCACTTAGATCTAAGTAAGGCTACCGGTGCGCCCATTGTATATGGTCCCCAAACACAAACCAAATTTCCCGTACATGTTGCAAAAGATGGGGAACATTTTTCTATTGGTAAAATTTCAATTGAAGTACTACATACACCAGGGCATACCCTTGAATCTTCCTGTTATTTATTAAAAG
>JBJXDV010000413.1:0-6724 GCA_046153465.1 Chitinophagaceae bacterium | reverse complement strand
GGGGATTGTATGCAACTATTTCATTTTCGCAGGGAAGTACTATCCGCTGATTTTGCGCATTGAGATACCCGCACTCTTTATTGTTGTTGCCAGGCAATGTATTTACAAAGTGAAGTGCAATACCATATGAATTACATAAACAATCGTAAACAGGTTTATAATTATCGTATGTTGATAAAAGCAATATTGCTGTTTTATAGGCCTCTATTGCGCTGGCACAATTATCGTAACAGCAATCACTTTTCCAGGCAGTATAGCATGTTCCTTTATTATTTGAATAGTTTTCACAATCGTCCACAGCATCGTTATTAAACGCTGGTAATTTTATTTCGATACAATATTGAATTCGGGTTTCTCTGCCGTTGGTTATTTTTATTGATGAGAACGGAAAGAATGCAGCCAGCCAACTCAGCTTTTCCTTTAATTCTTCTGCAGTTGTTGTGTTGCCGGTAGCAGTTGATTGAAATGATATAGATTTTCCTCTGAGGTAAACCTTGCCATTTTCAATACATATCCCATGCAATGAAATTCGCGTAAGTATTTCCGTATACCATTCAAAATAATTAGCTGCGGTAATTTGTGCAGTAGCCAGTTCATATCTTAAAGAGGCAATTGCTGTTCCTTCAAAATCTTTTATTATCAATAAGGGCTGCAGGTCTGTACAAAATTCATCCCATTTCCAATTTTTTACCTGTTCAAGAGATGTAAACAGTAAGGATGCGGCTTTATCCCTTTGTTCAGGAGTATTGTATTTGCAGGGATGATACAATCTAAGATTGGAGCACGCAATATAAAATGAGTAACAACAATTATTTTTATTTAGATAGGTATGGAATGATCCGACAGATTGCGACGTGTCAATAAGTTTTTTTAACCCGGCAGTACCCCAAGCTTGTTCTTCTGTCAAAAACCTCCCGGCACTTTCGGCTAATACTTCGCGTAAGAATATTTTATATACCGGTATGGATTCAAATGCCTTCTGGTTATCATTCCAAAAACTCTTGCAGGCGCAATCAATGAAATAATTACCCGGATAGTTTAGCAGAAGCTCAAAAAATTGAAACGCTTTCCATGCTTCTTTTGCCGTGTCATAATATTTTACGCTTTGCCAATCTTCTTTATTTGTTTGTTTGTTATACAAAGAAAAATAGTAGAAAGGTTTTTCTGTGGCTGAATTTCCGCAAAGAGTAGTTTCCGAATCATTACAACTCCCTTCTTCACAAGATTTAAAACGGTTATGGAATTCTTTGCAATCAGCTTTTGGAAAAATAGTTTTCAGCGGATAACTTTTTACCACTTTTATAAGTTCTTCGATTGCTTTTTCTTCAATCGCCCCCAGGTAATCCAATGTTTCCTTAGGAACAAAAACGATACTTTTAGTATTCGTGCAAGCATCATCGGCATGAATCAATAATTCTTTAGTACTGATAATTGCTGATGCCAGGTAATTTTCCTTTAGGGATGCAAGGCTTAGTATTTTAAAATAGTTATCTTCAAAAGCTTTTTCTGCTTCTTCTCTGCTGGTATATCCTTTGGTACTTTCAAATAATATTAGAGGCTGGGATGATGAACCATCTGGATTGTTGATAAGGTTTGCTGATTTTAACTGGTAATGAAACCAGGTGGTGCTATTGTGTTCGTCTTTTCGTTGCCTGATGATATCCCCTTTTAAATATAAATCCAGGTAATTGTATTTTTTCTTATCAAATGAAATAGCCTCTTTCAAAAAAACTTCTGCTTCCTCTTTCTTATTTCCCTCGGCTGTAAACGACGCATATAGATTATCTTTATCAACCAGGCGGTATACATATAAGCCGGAACGACTTGCTTCATCTATTTCAATAAATCTATCGTAAGCTGACAGATCCCCATCATTAATAAGTGATAATGCTTGTTGCTGTATTTTTAATAAGGCAGTAATTTGTGTAAGCTGTTTTTTTTCTGCCTCTATATCTTTTTTTGAATCGTTCGTTAAAAGACTTGCTGAGTTTTTAGTTGCTGCAGTAGTTAATGCGAGCTCATTATCTTTACCCGATACTTTCAACTGCATCTCCTTAAATGATGCAGCAAATTGAGAAGCATTTTTAAATGCTTCCTCCTTGCTTTTAAAATCAAGGTTGCTTTGAAATACATACTGTTCGTCTGTTTGATATCCCAGGATATACTTATACTTCCATGTATGAGGGAACTGGTGGACCAAAAGTTTATAACAACTATTTTCAATAATATTCACTAAAGAAGCTTTGGCATTTCTTGCTGATTGTTCAGATTCAAAATCCGTAACAGATACTGCCAGATTATTTTTTTTGGTTTTTACGATTATTGAATAGTTGCCGGAAGTAGAATTTCTTTCAATAATAATATTTTCCTGGTGAGGCAAAAGCAATATCAATTCCTCGCTATGTTGTTTGGCAGATTTTTCATCGTCAAACTCAGTGGTTGGCTTTAATTTGAACGTATTTTTCTTATCCAGCAATTCATAGGTGTACTTATCGGGCTTGCCTATAATGGTATTGCTGATATCTATTTTAAAGCTACTGCTATCTATCAAAATGATTTCTTCGGTAGAAGAATCAATAACCAATTTTCCAATAGTTAACTCTTTATTGCCTGACTGGTTCCAGACTTTTGAATCATTCACTTTAGCTATATGTTTTATAGCTTCTTTTTTTGCATTACTTTCATTTTCTGCAGATTCATGAAAAGTTTTAATTATTTCTCCTTTGCTACTAGCCAGCCTTGCATTATATAGATAACTATGTACATAAATATCACTTTCCGAAAACCCACCGGAAAACATTTTTTGAAGACTGTTTTTTGCCTGATCTGCCTCAGCTATTGTTTTGAATTTTGTAGTGAAATCTGCGGGTTGTTTTTGATGATAATCCAGTTTGATACTATGAGTCTGTTCGCCACTATTATAATCAGTTCTGAATGCTATATTATTTTTAAGCGCTGTTAGCAGCGATCGAATGGCGTGGCGAGCGTCTTCTTTTGAATTAAATACCTCCCCGGTTTTAAAAATAATTTTATCTCCAATTGCAAGATTAAAAACAAATTTATTTTCATAGCGGGCCACCTCGTAATTGCATAAGCTATGCCGTTTCCAATTTTTTATTCCACTATATGCTTTAAATTTTTTTTCAAATCCGGCAATATTATCATTGTTCCAGCCATTCAATTTGTAATCATATCCCTTACCCCTGTTGCTGCTTAAGTCGGGGTAATTAGAAAGAAAAGTTTCTTTTGCAATCAGTTCCCCGGTGCTATTATCTATATCTCGGTTATTGTTGTAGGAGAGGAGTGCATAATCAGTAAATTGTTCGGCAAAGCGGGAGAGCAGGTGATTAAGAAAAGATTGACGGCGACGTTCATACAATTGCTTATCTTCTGCAATTAATTGAAGATATTTTGTGTAGTCGGAAAGATTAAATTCAATGTCAAAAGATGAGAAATTATTGTCTGCCGCTAAATAAACTCTGTAGTTTTCTGCAAATCCAGCTATATAAGAAAGAGACTCGGAGGCCAGTTTTGCTTCCGTTTCGTTACTGAAATATCTTTTGCTAATTAGCCCAATACAATCTGATGTGCTAAGGATATAAAAAAATACACACTCATCGGTTTTCTCTATAATGTGGCAATCGAAATTATTATTATTGATATCCTCCATCAGTTGTGCAACTGCTATATCTGTTGCTTCAAGGCTTTCGAAAGGAAAGGGGAGGATATCTTCTAAAATAATATTTTTTATCGTACCCGATTCTATCCATTGCAGCAGCATTGATTTATCTACAGGCATAACCAGTGATGATCCTTTTGAGCCTATCTCTTCTAAATTTCCTGCAGAGGTAAAGCGTAAAAGTTTTGCTAGATCGGGAACGCTTTGGAGATCCTTATTAACAAAATAGGTATGCAAGTCATTTTCATTGCTGGTTGAATTAATTGCAAAAAGCGATCGGATATTTTTTAATTGTGTTAGATAACTTGCCAGTAGCTGATCAAAAAACAATAAATATCCTTTTAACTGCAATGCCTGTGCTTTACGTGCGGGCGTAGAATCGGCTGCGAGGCCGCCTTCAGAAATACCATATACCCGTGGAAATTCGTTTTGTATTGAGTAATATAAATCAAGATCGTTTCGGTAAATGCCTTTTGGAATTTCGCAATCAAGTTCCGGGAATGCTTTTGGATATAGAATCTTGCCATTCTGTTGAGCGGCAATTTCAATCTGTGGATCATAACTTTTAAAATCAAAAACTACCGGTACTCCATATCTTAAAAACTGGAAGCCAGAACAGGCAATAGAAAATTCAGGAATATTATTTTCAGGAATCAGGAATTTCCATTTCTCAATTGCCATGAAATTATTCTCGAAGCATTTTCTCAACCGGAGGTGCTGAACCCGCCTTACACCTTTTATTCCAAGCAATACATTATAAACATCAGAAAGGTGTATTTCTTTGCGAAGTTTTAATTTTTCAAATTCAGTGGTATCTACAAAGCCATGGCTTGCATTACTACTTAGTGGCCTGCCTGCAAAAATTTCATCAATTGATTTTCCCTTTTCCAGCAATTGAGGCAATGTATAAAAAACGGGAGAGGGTGAAAAAAAGGAATAAAGAACATCTGCCATTTGTAAATAAACCGCTGCAGCATCGGCTCCATTTTCTAATTCGATGTCAGCACATACTCCTATTTCCAATTTGCACAAAAAACGAATATCAATAAAATCTTCGCAAAAATTACGATGGCCCAATAAGGCGGTCGTTACCTTATTTATAATTTCGAATTTGTATCTTTCTTTAATATCTGGTTTGTTCTTAAATTCTTCTTCAATATTTTTTTCTAAGTCAATATATACATGATACAATCCATTTATGTAGATATCGCAGCAATCGTCTGCCACTCTTGTAATCGATGAACCGGTTACTGTTATCGGGTCGGCATTTCGGCGGCAGAACTTTTCTATGTCAACATCTTTTGCAATTTCGAGCCATGCATTTTTTATGTCCGGTATATCGATTAATAGTTTTCTGAAATCTGTAATTGTAAGCGGGTTGTTGGTAAGAATTTGTGCGGGCGTAAAGAAATTATTTTCAGAAGAATTGTCTTCGGGGTTTTTCGTTAATAAATCTGCTACGGGTAAATTAGTTCTATAGCCAAGGTCTAGCAATGCATAGCATAGTACTTCAAGAATCGTTATACCTGGATCATGAACGTTATGATCTGTCCATAGTTTACCTGATAATTTACCGAGGTAGGCAATTCCTTCCTTACGGAGCTTATCAAAATCAAGATAATCCGGAAAACCAGTATTTAATTTGCTGATCACTTTTTGTTGTTTCAACTCATCGGTCATAATAATCTTCTTTAAGTGACAATCGGGTCTTCATTTTTACAATAGTCTACCAATTTTTCAGCGTTATTTAAACATGGAGTGGCATTTTTATCCCAATCTTCACAATCATTTTGATTGATACATATATCTATCTCGCCAGCAATTAAAATAGATCTGGGTGTATGCGGACATATTTCTATTAAACCTGCGGAAGGTGGTGTTGAAGCAGACTCGTGAGCCATTCTCAATTCAAGGATATAATCAATATAGTCTCTTGTTTCAAGAAAGCCAACGATGTCTGATCTGTTTGCGCATTGCCCAAATGTAAGTTTGTAATATTCACCAATAGCCCAGGGAGCCAAAAATTCACGAAGGTCCTGTTGTAGTTTTTCTTTGTAATAAACTTCGTCTTTGCCTGGGTATAATTTTACTTTTAAGCAGAAATTAATTTTTTCATAGCGGGGATTCATCACTTTTACACGAACGAAAGGAGAAGTATGTTTGCATAGGTAACTGAAAATAGTTTCCAGTAAACTTACCGGAACTCTTGGTTCAAATGATTTGCCGGCTTTTAATTTAGTTAAATCAGGTATAACAGCCAGCAGTACATGCCCGGGTGCGACCGGAAAATCGTTTTTGAATTTATGAGCATTTAATCCATAACTATGATTGATACACTTAACTTTAAATAGTTCCGGAAAAGCTTCCAGCACCAGCCTCTCATAATCAAATTTTTGGATAGCTCTTCCTTTGTGCCGCAATAACTCACTTACCCGAATATAAAATTGTCCTTCTATTTCTGGTATTCGGCCATTGATAGACTCATAGGGCTGGAATACTTTTTTAACAGCCGAATCAGCTTCTTTTAACTTGGATATTGATTCCGCCGGCAATGGGTCTGCCAAGCGCATTTTATCATTGGCGATTTCATTGGTAAATACCACCTTTATTGCCTGTGTATGTATGCCGATTGTTTCACTTACAGACTTGCTATTTTTAAGAATACCAGCTTTAATCCAATGCATACCTTTGGGAAGAATTGTATTTTCATTCGTCATGTTAGCAGGCAAAGCAAATTTTACAATGCCTGACGTGGTAAGTCCATTGGTATCATCGTTCAGTACTTCAAAGCCTGTTCTCAATTCTTTCCAGTTATTATTATCAAGATAGTACCAGGTAATATCTTCCCGTTCAGATTCAGCATCTGCAGTTGCCTCTGCTAATTGAAAAAGTATATTCAGATTACTGCCGGGTACCAATTTTTGTAAGCCGATAAACAAATTGCCCTCATCGCAGAAAGTAGGGAACAAGGTTGGGTTCAATTCAATTTCTACTGGTTTATAGGTTCCTTCATAAGGATATAAATGAATAAGGTCGATATCTTTA
>JBJXDV010000412.1:0-3736 GCA_046153465.1 Chitinophagaceae bacterium | reverse complement strand
CAAAAAGAGTCTTATATTTTTTTGATGTGCGATTGCAAAGTTCTCGGTCTCTTCCCTTTGCTCTATAATTTCACTATTTTGTAGTGCAATTATTTTTTAGCTTCACTAATTGTTCCAACTTGCAGGCAAATAAAACATCTTCCGCTATACTAGGAGCAGCATTTCTGATGGCAACTTCCGCTATTGGCCCGGGATTTATTACTCAAACCACGGTATTCACTCAACAATTATTAACAAGCTTTGGGTTTGTAATCCTGGTATCCATTGCATTGGATATAGCTACCCAACTAAACACCTGGCGAATTATCGCTATTGCAGAAAAAAGAGCACAGGATATTGCAAATGATCTACTGCCAGGCATGGGATATTTTTTAGCATTATTAATTGTATTGGGTGGATTGGCATTTAATATTGGAAATGTTGGCGGGGCAGGCCTTGGCATTAATATTTTATTTCCGATTGATAAAAATCCTGACTATCCCATTTACGGGGCAAGTATAAGTGCCGGTATTGCATTAGCAATATTTTGGGTAGAAGAAACTGCAGGGGCTATGGATAAGTTTTCCAAATTTTTAGGGGTTGTAATGATTAGCCTTACACTCTATGTGGCATTGAAAACAGACCCACCTGTTTTCAATGCCATTAAGCACAGTTTTTTTCCGGAAAAAATTAGTCTTACGGCCATCATTACACTAGTTGGAGGAACTGTTGGAGGATATATTAGTTTTGCCGGCGCACATCGCTTGTTGGATGCAGGAATAAAGGGGCCAGCACATCTACAGCAAGTAACCCGGGCAAGTATAACAGGAATTTTATTAGCATCGGTAATGCGTATATTTTTATTTATTGCTGCCTTAGGAGTAATAACAGGAGGGGGAGTGTTAGATTTAATTAATCCGGCAGCTTCTGTATTTCAGATAGCAGGCGGAACATTAGGGTATAAAATTTTTGGAATTGTTCTGTGGTGTGCGGCTATTACATCAGTAGTTGGGTCAGCTTATACTTCAGTTTCTTTTTTACGAACCTTTCATCCCTGGTTCGAAAAGAATCAGCGATGGATCATTAGCTTTTTTATTATTTGTTCGACGCTAATCTTTGCCTTTATCGGAAAACCTAAAAAGATTCTTGTATTCGTTGGTGCATTAAATGGTTTGATACTACCAATTTCACTGGGTTTAATGTTATTGGCCGTTGGGCGGTATAAAATTATGGGTACTTATAAACACCCTTTTTGGATGAGCCTTATTGGATGGATTGTTGTATTGGTTATGAGTTGGATGGGATTAAAGATTATTGTTACAGATTTGCCGAAGCTTTTGAATTAACCCATGCTGAAGATTTCTAAGTGGCGTTATAGCCCATTCATATCAGGATCAATTGCAATTATAGAAAAATGTGTAATTAAAAGATTCCCCATCACCGGGCGCCAAATAGTAGGTCTCTGATTTAACAGTAACAACACGGCCTTTTGAATCTTTTTCATAGGAGATTTTCTTCTGACGTATGATATCTCCATTTGCATTGGTATAGATGGCAGAGGCAGCGTCGTTTTCATTCCAACATGCTTCTGCATCAATGGCATTTTGCATATCAAATACATTGAATGGATCACTGAAATAGGAAAGGCTACGAAAACTATTGGCTTGATCGGTATATGTAAAAACAATTGTTTCCTTTAATTGGCCTGCAGCCCAGAAAGTTTCTTTTGTTGATATATTACCTTTTGAATCATAAGTAAAAAGATAATACTCAAATAAACCACCGCTTGTGAATGAAGAATAGCTGTATAAATTTTTTCTTAAAGGTTTTGTACCAGCCCCATATTCAAAAGTATATACTGCGGAGTCAGCTAACCTGAACGGATCAATAAGTTTCATTTTGATAATACGGGTTCCTGAATAATCATAAAAAACCTCTAATGGAGATGGCGAATCCCAACGAACGCTTGAAACAAGACCGGCCGAGTTAAAAGTAGCAATTAATGAATCGATATCGTTGCTTGGTACATCGAGATCGGTAAGTTTTACGAGCCTTCCCTTTTGATCATAAAAAAGGTTCAAAACAGTATCGGTTCCCTGTACTAATTTAATAAGATGACAAGTATCTCCGGTTGGTGAAGAAATATCAATTTCAATACTTTTTTCTTTTATGCAGGAAACACCAAATAGTAAAACCAGGAAACAAAAGAATAATAATCGCATAAATAAAGAATTTGAATTCAAAAACTAACATCGCAAAGATACAAGGAGCAATCCGGTTTAAAGGTGGGTGATGGTTAATATCCTTTGGGTGCAATATCGAAATCGTCAAATTTGTAAGGTAACCCAAACTGGAATTTGATTCCATTATCTGGAAAAAGATAAATCATGGGAAACTGAGTTGTAAAACTATTTTATTTTATAAACGATACAAAAATTTACCTATTGATTAAAGGCAAGTGGCATTTTCAATTCATTGAAGGTAAGCTTATAAGGAGAAATTAGGATTTTTACGATGATAATTTCCAGACAATTTAAGAGTTGATATAGCGTTTATAAACTACCGTATTCCTTAGTTCATTTAAATTAATCCCTATGAAGCCCCGACTCACTTATGTAAGTAACGATCAGGATTTTATTGCAGAGAAATTTCGAATTTCCGACAATCATTTGATCAGCGCAAGTAAAATTGCCATGCTAAAAATTCAAAGCTTGAAATTTGCTATGCGTACCCCGGAAATTGGTTTAACGTATCGTCAATCAGTAGAAGAAATTATCCGTCATTCATTTTTCACATTCATTCCAGCTTCTTTGGTATTAAGCGAGGAATCATTTTATTTTACGCCGCGGGATAATTAAAAGTATCCTCGAATAAATTTATGAAAGAGGATTATTGTTTAAAACAATAGTCCTCTTTTTTTTATCAGATTCCTTCAATTTTGTTAAGATAGTTAAGTCCGCTTTTAAACATACTCCTCTTACCAGCGCTAATCAATAATTTCTTAGTACAACATTCAATTAAAATTACGATTACTTTTATAGGAAATTGATTGTATGAAATTTTCTCTTTGCTGTTTATTTTTTTTTACCGTTCAATTTTGCTGGACTCAGGTGGATCGGTTCAATAACTACCCTGTTTATACCGGCAAAGATTTAGGATTAACCTATTCCACGTTGCAATCTTCCTTTCGTATTTGGTCGCCGCCTGCTGCAGAAGCTAAAATACTATTGTATTCAGCCGGAATTGGTGGAATCCCTATCTCAACGATTCCGTTAAAGAAAAGTATTTCCGGTTCCTGGATGACTACTATAAAGGGCGATCAACAAGGAAAGTTTTATGTTTTTCAGGTAAAAATTAAAGACCGATGGCTGGAGGAAGTACCCGATCCGTATGCAAAACTTGTTGGGGTTAATGGTAAACGGGCGATGATTGGCAGTTTACAAAAAACAAATCCCATTGGATGGGCGAATGATAAACACCCGGTTTTATTGCACAAAACGGATGCTATTATTTATGAACTGCATGTGAGGGATGCAAGTATTGATAAAAGTTCGGGGATAAAAAATAAAGGTCTTTTTTTAGGATTAACGGAGAAGGGTACGCGTAACTCAGGCGGCTTATCAACAGGTCTTGATCATTTAAAAGAATTAGGCGTTACCCATATACACCTGCTACCATCGTATGATTTTTTTTCGGTAGATGAAACCAAGCCCGGAACTGGGCAATACAATTGGGGTTACGATCCACTGAACTATAA
>JBJXDV010000411.1:0-8586 GCA_046153465.1 Chitinophagaceae bacterium | reverse complement strand
TCTCTCAATAAATCAACAGTTTCTAAATCATGATTTCTACACAGATATCATAACATTCAATTTGTCAGAATCAGTTAATCTCAAAGGCGAAATTTATATTAGCCTGGAAAGAGTTTTGGAAAACTCTTTTCAGTATAAAACTAGTCGAAAAGAAGAGTTACATCGAGTAATTTTTCATGGGGCGCTGCATTTGTGCGGCTACAATGACAAATCAAAGGCGGATAAATTATTGATGAGACGAAAAGAGGATGCCTATCTAAACTTATATTGGCGTTTATAAATGTTTCACGTACCACTGTTTCGGAGTGAAACATTATTGGTCAACCTCCAAATTTTCTTAATACCTCTCTTTCCTCTAGTACTTGCCCTATCGAAGTTCCTGTATTGAGCTGGTCGTACTCGTAACTTGTAAAGCCAGTGATACTCAAAATTTCTTTTTTGTGTTGATTAAGAAACCCTTCCCTAGGTGCCCTGTTCACAGCTTGAGATAATTCTATCGCTTCTATTTTCTTAACCATCGCTTCGCTCTGTAAAACCCCAGAGCTCGTAAAAATGCTCTGAAAATAGGCTTTCGCGCCCAAGAGGTCAACTTTCTTTGGCCTAAATGGCTGATGGATAAGTCCAACTTGAATGTTTATAAAATTCCAACACAACTTAAGTTCTTCCTCCAAAGTGAAGTCAAAATAAATAACCGGAATAATATGTTCAAATTGCCAAATGGTTCCAAAATTTTGCCAAGTTGACTCTCCTTCAAACTGCAATTCAATCCAGTCCCGAAACCTTTCTATGCTCAACCCAAAATATGGCGAATATAATGGGCTCTTATTTTTTTCCAACACATACCTTCGAAGTGCTATCTGCCACTTTCTTCTCTCGCGGGAATTTAATAGGGCTTCTGTCAATTCTGTTTGAGCTGTCCATCGCTTATTCTTCATAATTAAATATACGCTTTTTGTTCCTGCAAGAAACAGTGGTACGTGAAACAAAAGAATATCACCAACGATCTCTCGAAGAGTTAAGTCGGTAAACTACCTTTGTCTCCTATGTTTCCAAAATATGATGTAATTGTGGTCGGTGCGGGGCATGCCGGTTGTGAAGCGGCAGCAGCAGCAGCAAATTTGGGTTCAAAAGTTTTGCTTATAACAATGAATATGCAGACCATTGCGCAGATGAGTTGTAATCCGGCTATGGGGGGAATTGCTAAAGGGCAAATAGTTAGAGAAATAGATGCATTAGGGGGTTATTCAGGAATTGTTACTGATTTAAGTATGATACAATTTCGAATGCTTAATAAATCGAAGGGCCCTGCCATGTGGAGCCCCAGAGCACAAAATGATCGAATGCTCTTTGCAGCCAAATGGCGCGAATTACTCGAAAAAACACCCAATGTAGATTTCTACCAGGATATGGTTGGGTCGTTAATTATAAAAGATAATAGAGCACAAGGTGTTATTACCGGTTTGGGTCACCATATCTATTCAACTACTGTAGTGGTTACAAGTGGTACTTTTTTAAATGGCGTTATCCATATCGGTGAAAAAAAATTCGGTGGGGGAAGGGTAGGCGAAAAAGCATCTACAGGCATAACGGAGCAGCTTGTTGGACTTGGCTTCGAAAGCAATAGACTCAAAACCGGTACGCCTCCAAGAATAGATGGGAGAAGCCTTGATTATTCAAAAATGGAAGAACAATGTGGTGACCAAGAAATTACAGGCTTTTCTTATTTGGATATTCCTAAGCCAAAAACACAAAAAAGTTGTTGGATTGCTTATACCAACCAGGATGTGCATGATACATTAAAAACAGGGTTTGATAGGAGCCCGATGTTTACAGGTAGAATTGAAGGTGTTGGCCCACGTTACTGTCCAAGTATAGAAGATAAAATCAATCGATTTGCCGAAAGAGAGCGCCATCAATTATTTATAGAACCTGAAGGGTGGAACACCATCGAAATTTATGTAAACGGATTTTCGACTTCTTTACCAGAAGAGATTCAATACGAAGCTCTTCGTAGAATAAGAGGATTTGAAAATGTTCGAGTGTTTCGTCCGGGCTATGCAATCGAATACGATTTTTTTCCCCCTACTCAATTAAATTATTCCTTAGAAACAAAACAGGTTTCTAATTTATTTTTCGCGGGACAAATAAACGGTACTACGGGTTATGAAGAAGCAGCGTGCCAGGGATTAATGGCAGGTATAAACGCACATCATAAGTCAATTGAAAAATCTCCTTTTATATTAAAAAGAAGTGAGGCCTATATAGGAGTTTTAATCGACGATCTTATTAATAAAGGTACCGACGAACCTTATAGAATGTTTACTTCGAGAGCTGAATACAGAACGCTGTTACGCCAAGATAATGCTGACCTTCGTTTAACCGAAAAAAGTTTTCAACTCGGTCTGGCTTCTGAAGAAAGAATGTTCAATGTACAATCTAAAAAAACTGGTGTAGAAAAAATAAAAAAAAACCTTTCAGAAATTTCCATTGATCCAATCGAATCCATAAATTTTTTAGAGGCTCTTAATACTACCGTTATCACTCAAAAACAAAAAGCAATCCAACTCTTACTTAGACCAAATATTTCATTGCCATTGATGATAGAATATTTTCCAGAAATAAAAAATCTTCTTTCTTCTTTTAACAGAGATACCATTGAACAAGCTGAAACACAAATTAAATACGATACCTATATTGAAAAAGAAAAGGAACTTGTTGAACGGATGAGCCAATTAGATGAACTTAGTATTCCAGATAATTTTGATTATGACCGTATTTCTTCTTTGTCAACTGAAGCCTATCAAAAGTTCAAAAAAATAAAACCTCGCACTTTAGGACAAGCGGGACGAATTAGCGGAGTAAATCCTAGCGATATACAAATTCTAATGGTGTATATGGGACGATAAATTATAAACCGTAACGGGCACTAATTTCTAACATTCTGTTAATAGGAGTTCTTGCGGCTATTAATAAATCCTCCCTCATGGTGATCTCAGGTAACTCATACTTCATACATAAATACAACTTCTCTAGTGTATTTAATTTCATGTAAGGGCAATCATTACAAGCACAATTATTTTCTGGAGGTCCCGGAATAAACGTTTTATCAGGTGATTCCTTTTGCATTTGATGCAATATACCTGCCTCTGTTGCGACTATATATTCTTTGCTATTATCCGTTTGGGTAAATTTTAATAAAGCTGTAGTAGACCCTATAAACTCCGCTATCCGTAAAATAGCCTCTTCGCATTCTGGATGAGCAATTAATTTAGCTTTTGGATGTCTTATCTTGAGTTTTACTATTTTTTCAAGACTAAATATTTCATGAACCATACAAGCCCCGTTCCAAAGAACCATTTCTCTACCAGTTTTTTTAACCAAGTAAGCCCCTAAATTTTTATCCGGTGCAAAAATAATGGGTTGATCCAATGGCAAACTTTCAATAATTTTTTGAGCATTGCTTGAAGTACAAATAATATCACTCAGTGCCTTAATTTCGGCGGTACAGTTGATATAAGAAATTACAATATGCCCAGGATATTTATCTTTAAATTTTTTAAATAATTCTGCCGGTGCACTATCTGCTAAAGAACAACCAGCATTTAAATCAGGAAGTAGAACCTTTTTTGTGGGATTTAAAATTTTTGCAGTCTCCGCCATAAAATGAACTCCGGCAAAAACGATAATAGCTGCTTTTGTTTTTTCAGCTTGCTGTGCCAATCCCAGACTATCTCCAATAAAATCTGCCACATCCTGAATATCGGGTTCCTGGTAATAGTGTGCGAGTAAGACTGCATTTTTTTCCTTTTTCAATTTTTCAATTTCATAAAACAAATCCAACGAACTATCCAATTCTACTTTCAGAAATCCAAACTTAGACAAATTTTTCGTTGCTTCAATAATGTGTATATCTGCCATAGTATTTATAATATAATAATTTATTTAAAATAATCTATTATTATTACCAGTGTTAATTAGTGGAAAACAAAAGCGTTTTATTAATTGGTAAAGTTAAAGTATTTCGTTTATCCACTTTTTTACTAACGTAGTTAACACATAATAATACCGAGTTTATTGATATTTCTGCTAGTTATAAACAGCGTGTAAAAAAAGCGATGGGGACAAAAAGAAAAAGAAAATTGGTTTTATTACTGTTGATAAGGGATGGATAAATTATAAGATTTTAACAATAAGGTTGAGTTGCCTAAACTAATAATTAATTAGCAGCTAAATATCACCACAAAATAAAAAACAATCATAGGCCTTATCCACAGAATAAATATTTTATAACATTTTGCCGGGGATACTAATTCCACAAAAGGTTTCACATAATTACCGACAGAAAAATTTAATAGCAGAACCTCTATTAATAATAAATAAAAAAATCGCTAAAATCCTTTATAGATAAGCAACACAGGTGATTTTGCACAATTTGTTCAGAACCTATTTTAACCCTATTTTTGCTACCCATTTTAAAAGAATTATAAAGATAAAGTATGTCTATTATTCAAACCCTCCGCGACAAAGCTGCATGGATTATGACCGCCGCTATTGCTTTTGCCCTCCTAGTTTTTGTAATAGAAGAAGGATTACGAAATAAAAGCATTTTTGGAGGGTCTCAAACAGATCTTGGAAAAGTAAATGGTACATCCATAAAAAGAATTGACTTTGAGGAAAAGCTAAAAAAGCTGGAAAACAGGTATACTCAAATGGGCTATCCAATGGACGAAAATACCCGCAATCAGCAGCGCGATCGCCTATGGAACGAATTGGTTGAAAATGCAGTACTCGATAAAGAATTTGACAAATTAGGATTAGAAGTAACTGATAAAGAACTAGGAGATTTTCTATATGGAGCAAATCCCCCACAAGATTTCGCCCAACGATTTACTGATCCGGCTACTGGTCGATTTGATGCGAATCAGGCATACCAGACCGTACAACAACTAAGAAAACAAAAAACCAGTGCTGATTATGCTTCATTTTTTGGAGAATATTTGCCAGCACTCATAAAGTTCAGAAAAAGAGAGAAATTAGAGGCGATGATGACAAATAGCGCTTATGCGCCGAAGTGGTTAATTGAAAAAACATCAGCAGAAAATAGCCAGATTGCAGCTATATCTTATGTCACTGTGCCTTATTATACAATTCCTGATTCTACCATTAAAATAACAGACGCCGAGATTTTAGATTATGTAGGTAAAAATAGAGCTCTATTTAAACAGGAAAAAGAAGCTGGAATTGACTATGTATATTTTAATGCGGCCCCCAGTAAAGAGGACAGCGCGGCAATTTACCAACAATTATCAAACGCAAAAGATAGCTTTGCACGAACAGGCAACATTGAGCAGAGTCTTCAAAATGAAAATAGCCAGATTCCCTATTACGATAGTTATATAACAAGAAAAGAAATTAAGATTTCTAATATTGATACTATTTTAAAATCAGGTGTTGGCAATGTGTTTGGACCCTATCTTGATGGAGGCAGTTATGTTCTTTCCCGGGTAGTTAATGTTCGCCAAATTCCAGAGAATGTAAAAGTTCGTCATATACTCATTGCAACCCAACAACAAACACAAACAGGAAAATTTACTCAAATCAGGGATGAAACTGAAGCAAAAAGATTAGTCGACAGCATTGCATTGGCAATTAAAACGGGATCAAATTTTGATTCACTTTGTTCAAAGTTTTCAGATGATGGAACAAAGGATAAAGGTGGAATCTATGATAGCGTGGTTCCAGGGAAAATGGTTCCCACTTTTAATGATTTCATTTTTACAAATCTAATAGGCTCCAAAGGAGTTGTAAAAACAGAATTTGGTTTTCATTATATTGAAATACTATCTCAAAAAGGTTCTGCAGCAGGATATAAAATTGCTTATTTATCAAAGCCCGTTTATACAAGCGATGAAACCGATAATAAAGCAAAAGGCCTGGCAGCTCAATTTGCGGCAGAGAGCAGAACAAAAAAACAATTTGAAGAAAACGCAAAGAAGCAGAGGATTGATATTTTTAATTCTGCAGAAATCAAACCACTTGACCCTACGATAAGAGGAGTTGGAATTGAAGGAAATGCACGCGAATTGGTTCGTTGGATTTTTACTGATGCAAAAATGGGCGAGGTTTCAGAACAATCCTTTGTAATTAATAATGGAAAGTTCTCTGTATATATGGTTCCCGTATTAACGCATTTATATGAAGAAGGAACAATGGGAGTGGAAAGAGCCCGGACAAATACTGAATTCAAAATTCGCCAGCAAAAAAAAGCATTGATGATTGCTGAAAAGATTGGGAATGGAAATACACTTGATTTGATAAGTAAGGCCGTTAATCAACCGATACAAAAAGCAGATAGCATATCCTTTGGAAATCCTCAGATTGGAAAAACCGGCTATGAGCCCAAGGTTGCCGGAGCAGCGTTTAATAAAAATAATCAAACAAAAATTTCAGGATTAATTGCTGGCGAACTCGGAGCGTTTATTTTAAAAACAGAGTCATTGGGAGCCGTTCCAAATCCAGGCATGGATGTAAAGTCGCAACAGTCGACCCAACAACAACAATTGCGCATGGTTTCTCAGCGAGGGATTGTTGAAAATCTTAAGAAAGCGGCATCCATTAAAGACGATCGATATAAATATTTCTAGCGCAAAAAGGCATTTAATAATAAAAGTCCCGCCTGAAAAGCCGGGACTTTTTTATGGGAGGCTTTCGAGAAGCGAAATCATAAGAGAGCCACATTTATACACAGACAAAACAGCCGTACCTTTATTTTAATTGTATGAGTGATCCTATTATAAATAAAGTTTCTGAAAGTCTTCTAACAACACTTGATTTAGAAGATTATTATCCCAAAGAGGAAATCCTATTGTTTGATCTTAAGCCATTACTTTTTAGAGAGCTTATTTTAAAAGAAAAAGATTTTCGAGCATCTTTACAGCAACAAGATTGGCAACAGTTTCATGACAAGATTGTTGCAATAACCTGTACTGCCGATGCGGTAATTCCTGTTTGGGCCTATATGTTGTTAGCTTCCTACTTACAGCCAGTGGCAAAAGAGGTATACATGGGCGATATAGAGTCGGTTCGCAAACAACTTTTTTTAAAGAAGATCGAGGCAATCGATAATACATTGTTTGTTGATAAAAGGGTTGTTGTTAAAGGATGTGGCGATCTTCCCATTAGTGAAGATGCTTATATGGAAATAACTAAAAAACTAAGACCCGTAGTAAAAAGCATCATGTATGGGGAACCCTGCAGCACGGTGCCGGTGTTTAAAAAGAAATTATAACGACAGATAAAATTCAATGATTCGTTTAGCAAACAGCAGCGATTTTCCTCAATTAAGTATTCTTTTCGATGCGTATAGGGCTTTCTATAAGAGGCCCTCTGATCCGCAAGGGGCCTTTAATTTTATTAAGGAACGTGTCGATAAAAAAGAGGCCGTTATATTTGTCGAGGAAGAAAATGGAAAACTAATTGGCTTTACACAACTCTACCCGCAATTTTCGTCTACACGAATGCAAAAAACCTGGTTGTTAAATGACTTGTATATACTCCCCGATTACAGGGGGATGGGGATATCAAGAAAACTTATCGAAGCCGCCAAACAACTTGCTATAGATACGGAGGCGGCTGGTCTGTTGCTCGAAACAGAAAAAACAAACACAATTGGCAATAGCTTATACCCCTCCGCGGGATTTCAATTGTATAATGAAACCAATTTCTATTGGTGGGAAAATAAATAATCATTGTCTCAGCCATATTCAATGAATAAATTGCATTGATTAAATCGGCTTAAATTAGCTAAAGAGGAAAATTTTATGTTGCCCACTATTCAATCGAAATTGCCCGACGTAGGCACTACCATTTTCACGGTGATGAGTACACTGGCTGCCGAACACAAGGCAATCAATCTCGGCCAGGGATTTCCCGATTTTCCAATGAACCAAGAATTATTAAATCTTGTAACGGATGTAATGCAAAAAGGGTTTAACCAATATGTACCCATGCAGGGGTATATGCCTATACGGGAAGCATTAGCCGAAAAGGTTGAATACTTATACGAAACAACAATCAGCCCGGATACCCAAATAACAATTACACCTGGCGGCACCTATGCTATATATACCGCTTTTACTACAATTCTTCAACCAGGCGACGAAGTAATCGTATTTGAACCAGCCTACGATAGTTATATTCCGAATATTGAAATTAATAGAGCTGTTGCTATTCGAATAAACCTTCAGTTTCCCGATTATTCGATAAACTGGGCAGAAGTAAGAGAAAAAATTAATGTGCGAACAAAGGCTATTATTATTAACTCTCCCCATAACCCTACGGGAGCGGTTCTAACAGAAATGGATATTCAAGAACTCCGTAAAATTGTTGAAGGCACCTCTATTTTTATTATTAGCGATGAAGTGTATGAGCATTTGATATTCGATGGAATCCCACACCAAAGCATACTTCGTTATCCAGATCTTATGGAGCGAAGCTTTGTTTGTTTTTCTTTCGGTAAAGTATATAACTGCACCGGGTGGAAGCTGGGTTATTGTATTGCCCCTCCTTCTCTCATGAAAGAGTTTC
>JBJXDV010000410.1:0-9744 GCA_046153465.1 Chitinophagaceae bacterium | reverse complement strand
TTGGATAAACTTCTATACTTCCTTTAATGAGTTCTCTTGTTACTTTACCACATACATTTCTTTTTGTTGCTTCAATAATGTCTGGCTTAGAAGTCATCAATCCCCCCTGGTCGTGATAAAATTCTATACTATCCGAAAAAAAAGTTCCGTATTTATCCAGGTTAACTGCGCAGGTATTATACGCTTCAAAGAAAACACTATCCAAATAAACAATGGTATTGTATAATTTTTGATCGTCGGGTACATACCTGGCCATATGCCTTTTACTACTGGTTTTTTGAGCAACACAATCAGTACTAAAGAGCAGTGTTACTGAAAATAGCAATAGGTAAGATAGTAAGTGTTTCACCTGTAGTCTTTTTTCTGAAAATCGAATCGTTTCGATGTAAATATTACTGTACAAATTTTGCCTGATAAAAAAAGAAATTATTTTTCTATTGTTCCTTTGAAACCATCGTATCTGTCCATTGATCATGCCAGGTATAGATTCCAAATCCACTGAAAGGTTCAAAGGGAACAAAACGTATCAAAGACCGAAGCAAGGCGTCTTTAAAAGTTAAATGGCTTCCATTATTTTTAACGGCCCTTGTTTTTGTAATGAGCTTACCGAGCGATTTTCCTTTTGATAAGAATTCAATTAGTGTATAGGTAAACACCATTATTACAACAGAGAAAAGAAGATTGACAAAAGGGGTTAACAACAAGCTGTTTTCATCTACAGCGCCAATTACTGCCAGCAAAAAGATAATTCCATAATATACTCCTATCGCAATGATATAATCTACAATGAAATTAATAAAGCGCTGCCCGGTGGAGGCAGGCTCGAGCCTTAATTCATCTTCAACATCATATAGTAAGTCAATTGGGGCGCTACTTTCTTCCATGACGATCGTTTTTAGTTTGATGAATGTAGGATTAATCTTTAATTGTTACGAAATAAGTATAAAGTTATCGGTTTGCCTATCCACTCCTTATTATAAGATCTATGTCTTTTCGATTGACTTATTTCTTTATAACTTCTTCCTGGTTTAATACTTTCCACAACAGGTCTTTTAACTGTTGAATACCCTGCTGGGTTACAGAAGAGAAAAATATAATTGGGAGGCCTGAGGGCAATTCTTTTAAAATAGCTGTTTTCAACTCCTCATCCAGCATATCGCTTTTGCTGATTCCAATAATAAACTGTTTATGTAAAAGTTCGGGATTGTATTCCTTTAGCTCATTTACAAGTATATCAAAATCTTTTTTATGATCATTGCTATCAGCGGGTATTAAAAAAAGCAACACCGGGTTACGTTCTATATGCCTGAGGAAACGATGGCCCAATCCTTTTCCTTCAGCGGCTCCTTCAATAATGCCGGGTAAATCGGCAATACAAAAACTTCTTCCATCCCTGTACTCCACCATACCTAATTGTGGTGTAAGTGTTGTAAAAGCATAATCGGCTATCTTGGGCCTTGCTGCTGTTAGAACAGATAATAGTGTTGATTTGCCTGCATTGGGAAATCCTACCAAACCAACATCGGCTAGTACTTTTAATTCAAGAATCTTCCAGGATTCTGATCCCGGCTCTCCCGGTTGTGCATGCTCGGGAGCCTGGTTAGTTGGGGTAGCAAAATTAGTATTACCAAGGCCACCCCTGCCACCTTTTATCCAAATCATTTCCTGCCCGTCTTCCAGTATTTCTGCTTCTAATAATCCTGTTTCATCATCTTTTGCAACTGTACCCAGGGGTACGTCTATATATACGTCTTTGCCCGATCTTCCTGTACAATTATTACCACTACCTCCTTCTCCATTATCGGCATGTACATTTTTCATATAACGCAGATGCAAAAGAGTCCATACGTTTTTATTACCTCTTAAAATGATATGGCCGCCTCGTCCCCCATCCCCACCATCGGGACCTGCCATGGCATTAAATTTTGTACGCATAAAATGCCTGCTTCCCTCGCCACCATGTCCACTGCGAACAAATACCCTGATATAATCGATGAAATTCTTATCCATTGATCGGCAAAGATACGGTTGATGGTTGGGAACTTTATAAGTAGGCAGTATACTCCAACCAGTAGTAATATGGAAGCAGAGCCAGAATAGTAAATTTATCTTTCAGAAATATTTGAAAATATGGAAAAGATGATTATTTTTGTGATGTGAAGTGAAACGTGGATAGGCAGGGTTTGAAAAACAACTCATATGAATGTTCTCGCTTATACTATTTATCTGCTGATTACTTACTTCGTAACGGTACATGTTGGAAAAGTATTTTATAAAAACGGAAGGGTTTATATTCTTAACCTGTTTGCCGGCGATGAGTCGACCACCGATTCCATCAATAAAATTTTATTAACCGGTTATTACCTGCTCAACTTAGGTTATGCTTCCGTGATGATCCGTTTTTGGAAATCAATTTATTCGTACGAAGAACTCGTGTCAAGTATTGGAATAATGACCGGGCGAATTTTACTTTCACTTGCACTAATTCACTTTTTTAATATGATCGTAATTTATTTATTAGGCAACTACAAAAAATCAATTCATCACCATAAAATATAGTATATGAAAACTTCCTTTAATTTCCTCGCTTACTTAATTTACCTGCCATTGGTTATTCTACTTACCTGGTATGTTGCGCATACTCTTTTTAAAAACAGTAAAATTTTTATGTTAGAAATTTTTCGTGGTAAAACTGAAATAGCGTTATCCACCAACAAATTATTTGAAACAGGTTTTTATCTCTTGAATTTAGGATACGCATTCCTGATTATGGAAATTGCTTATGATATTATTGATAACAGAACCATGGTTGAAACATTAAGCACTAAGATAGGTGGCTTTTGTATTTACCTTGGGATTATGCTTTTTTTAAATTTATATTTATTTTTCAGAGGTAAAAAAATTTCCCGCGATCGCGCGAGGATACATGAAAACGCAGCAGCTAACATATAAGGAACAAATGAAGGAAACAAAACGTAATTCATAATTTGGATGTATATTATATTTTATTTTCTTCATTTTACACTTCTTTTTTCTTTAGTTCGTTCCAGGTTTTGAATAAAACTTCCTGCAAAGGTCGCCCAGATTCGATTTCCCTTAAGGGTTCACAAGGAAGCCAATGATCCTGCATCTCTTTTGGCAGGTTCTGGTAAAGTTTGGTTCCCATCGTTTTCCAGGCAATCATTTCATCACTAACATCATTTATTTTTTTTGCCGGATTGCCTGTAATCAAACTTCTATCATCAAATTGTTCATCTGCTTTAATAAAACTTAATGCGCCAACGATGCATTCATCACCTACTACTACCCTGTCCATGATGACGGCATTCATTCCGATCAAACTATTTTTTCCAATGGTCGCTCCATGTATCACCGCACCATGACCAATATGCGCACCTTCTTTTAATAAAACAGTTAACCCCGGAAACATATGAATTGTACAATTTTCCTGCACATTACAGCCATCTTCCAAAATAATCATTCCCCAGTCTCCCCGCAATGCTGCACCCGGGCCGACATAACAATTTTTACCAATAAGAACATTACCCGTTACGGCTGCTTGTGGATGTACAAAACTGGACTCATGAACGACAGGGATAAATTTTTTAAATTGATAGATCATGGTGCCGGAGTTTAATATTTTAAAAGTTTAAGTTTTTATGAATTTATTTTGGATTTACGGGAAGAAAAAAATTCTTAGAAGCTGTTTTGCCCCATAAGGATAATTCGTAGGTAAATGAAAAAAAACATAGCATTACGTTTCCTAGAAACGTCTCATGCCAGAAAGATATCAATCACATCAATCATTTCAGCGATTCGAATGAGTTTTGCTTATGGGATAAAATCAAAACAAAAAGATTTTCTATTTCTTAGAATTGTTGCACATGGCGAATAATGCTATTACATTTGCACGAAACGTTCCTATGGAACGTAATGCTCCTTTTATTTAATGCTACCCATGAGATGTCCCTATGGGACATGAATTCAAGCTTTTTTTATCTAAAATGTTTCAATACAGATAATAATCTTAAGAATCAGGTTGAGTTAATTAATTTTAACTGGATAGTCCTTTGCAGTGGTTTTGATAATTTTTTCACAGAAAGCTATTGAAAATGGCTTTAAAATTCACTTCGCTTTGCACATTAAACATTCACCTATGGATTCTAATTAACTAATTCAAACAGCTTCTTGAACTTTTAAACCCCGAACTAAAGAGATCCAGACGCAATTAATTTTTTTGTGGTGCGAAAGCAGGTTCCTTTAAAAAGAGCTACCTGTTGATCGAGTTGATTGGTGAGGGTAATTAAATAAACCCCTGTACTTCTACCATTATGTATTTCTTTTGCTTCAGCGGTTAATACATCACCATTATTAATAGCTTTGGTAAAGGTAATTGCACAATCCAATGCAACGGATAAATTATTTCGGTTGTTACACGCAAAAGCAAAAGCACTATCTGCCAACGAAAAAGGAATTCCACCATGAACAATCCCAAAGCCATTTACCATTTCCCTACGCACCTGCATGCTGATTTTACTATAACCTTCTTTTATTTCTATAATGTCTACACCCATCCATTGGCTAAATAAATCATTTTCCAACATGTGGGTTACTACCTCTTTTGCTAATATATGGTTGCTCATAGTTAATAAGTTGATATGTTTATGGAAGATAATGACCTATTGGGTTATACAATAATTTTATTTTGGCCGAAAATACTTGCAATCATTTTATTCCCCTTTAAAATCGGGACTTCTTTTTTCCAAAAAAGCCTGCACGCCTTCCTGGTAATCGGAACTAAGCGCAGCCCGCTGTTGGTAGGCGTCCTCTTTCTGTAATTGATCTTCAAAATTATTATTAAAGGATAATTGCAATAACTGTTTAGTAAAAGCTAAACTTCGGGTAGGCATTCTAGCGAGATTCAATGCAATGTCGAAACTCTCCCTGGCGAAATTTTCGTCGGAGAACACACGGTAAATCATTCCCATTTTTTCAGCATCCGTTGCCGAAACCTTTTCTCCCAGCATCATCAATGCAGTTGCCTTTTGCCATCCAATCAACCTTGGTAAAGTAAACGTCCCACCGCTATCTGGTACCAAACCAATTTTTGAGAAAGCCTGTATAAACGCAGCAGAGCTTGCGGCTATAACAATATCGCAACACAGGGCGATATTAGCCCCGGCACCGGCAGCTACTCCATTCACTGCAGCAATAACTGGTTTTTCTAATTTTTTAATTCGTGTTACAATTGGATTGTACTGTTCGGAAAGAATTTTATCCATTCCAGTTCCATTAGGATCTATCACTTCAGCAAGATCCTGACCAGCACTAAACCCTTTTCCATTGCCGGTAATATATACAGATCGGATAGCGTTGCTTTTGCATTCATCTAATATAAGTTGCAATTCCATAGCCATTTCTCTATTGAAGGCATTTAATTTATCGGGCCTGTTAAGTGTAATACTGGCTACACCTTCTTTTTGTTCAAATAAAACAACCTGCATCAATTATTTTTTTTTGATGGTGAAGATAATTATTCCTGAATCTAATGACACTTAAAATAGTCAAATGGTTCTTTACAGTCATTACATTGATATAATGACTTACAAGCAGTACTTCCAAACTCACTGATCAATTTTGTATTGGGGGATTGGCAACGCGGGCAAGCTGGAGTTGTATTGTTTATATCAAGGCGATCAGACCTTGTTTTCGGTGGCACTATTCCATATTCCAGTAATTTTCTTTTACCCTCCTCACTCATCCAATCGGTGGTCCATGCCGGAGAAAGAACAGAAGTTATCTTTGGATTTTTAAACCCATGTTCCAATAGTTTCATTTTAATGTCTATGCTAATGACATCCATCGCCGGGCATCCTGAATAAGTTGGAGTAATGATTACTTCAATTGTTTCTCCGTTTATTACCACATCTCTTACGATACCTAAGTCTAAAATAGTAAGTACCGGAACTTCCGGGTCAGTAACTTCTTCTAATATTTTCCATACCATTTTATCCGTATCCAACATACATATAAGTTAACGCAATAGTATCATAAATAGCATGACAAAAAATAGCATACCACATATTTCTTTTGTAATAAAGCATCAACGAATGATAAAACATTCCTGCGATCAACGCATTTATTACCCCAAACAAACCCAGTTGCCAATGATAAACGGCAAAAATAATATTGGTAAGCAGGAAGCTAACTAAGCTTGCGTAGTTACCTGCTATCACTTTTTCCAGCCTCGTAAAAATAAAACCATGAAATACTAATTCTTCGTAAAAACCGCCTATTATCCAACTCATAGCCAGGAGAAAAACATAAAAACCTGTATTGCCTTTAATCTTAGCAAAATCGCCCAAGTTGGCTGGTGGAAGCTCAACTATCTTTTCGAGCAATGGAAAAAAAACCCATGTCAAAAATGAAAAGAGAAGTATACCTGATAAAATTCCAATAAAAACCGACTTGCTGCCAAATCGTTTAAAAGTAAAACCAATCGTTTCGAAACTTTCTTTTTTTCTTCTTAAAAAAAACCAAGTAAATACTAATACTGGAATTGCATATCCAAATGGAATAGGAATAATACCCGAATGCGGAACGACAACTACAATTATAATTGCAATTAAACTGAGTAATATTTCTTTTAATGACATAATTAGTCAGTTACCATGTTGCTCCCGGGTAAACTCTTTGCATATATTGTAGTTCGGTAAGTATAAAACCAAGATGTTCCGTATGAATACCCTCTCTACCACCACGCTGCATAAATATATTTTCAGGGAGAGAAAGATTTGCTTCTTTAAAAACTTCAGCAATGATAGCCAACCACTCGTTTTTCAATGAGCTGCTATTAACTCCAATACCCTGCTCAAAAATCTTTTCTTCATAATCCGAAGTCATAAATAATTCGCCTGTATACCTCCATAATTCCTGAATGGCATTTACTATTCTTATTCGGCTTTCTTCAGTGCCATCTCCTAATCGTATTACCCATTCTCTACTCCAACGAACATGATAATTCACTTCTTTTAGCGATTTTATAGCAATAGCGGCCAATTGTTCATCAGAACTATCCTTCAGTTTTTTATAGAGTAATTGTTGATAAGCACTAAAGAAAAATTGACGCAAAATGGTTTGACCCCAATCTCCATTTGGTTGCTCAACCAATAAAAAATTTTTAAATTCCCGTTCGGTTCTCAGGTAAGCAAGGCTGTCTTCTGTAGCAATATTTTCTGATTGATGGGTAGATTGATTAATTAAGGAGGCAGCATATTGATAAAAATTTCTTGACTGTCCGAGTAAATCCAATGAAATGTTAGTGATAGCAATATCCTGTTCCAATATCGGTCCATGTCCGCACCATTCCGCATTTCGCTGCGCAAGTATAAGGGTGTTGTCGGCAAGGTGGAGGGTATAATTGATAAGTTGAAGAGTTGATAAATTGATTGACGGCACTCTGATAATTTTAAAGGTGTTTCCTTAAATAAGAAATATATCCATTTAATAGTCTTTCGGCTTCATCTATTTTTGATTTAAAATAAGTTAAGCGCTCCTCATTATATAATAGCAGTCAAGTGTATTTAATAAATGATACTATGCTGCGTTTAAAAACCCTCTTACCATTATGCAATAATGTAATTGGTCCTTAAATATATATCGGCCACAACTATCTGCAAATATTGCATTAACACTGCCTGAAGAACGAATAAGTTGATCCGTTAATTTGAACTTTTCTTCAAAGGAAAAAAAAGAGTGAGTTCCCTGATTTCTTTTTTTAACTCTCTGGCCTTTTTCCAAACGTCCTATTCCGTAAAACTTTGATGTGCTCTTTCACTCATGCTGCAAACGTTTACTTATCAACCAATAAACTTTCCTCACATATGATTCACCTCGTCAGGAAGCACATAAAAAGTAGGATGCCTGTATACTTTATCACTGGCAGGATCATACAATTGGTCAGCTTCGTTTGCATTTGTTGCATGAATATATTTTGATTCAACTACCCATATACTCACTCCTTCCATTCTTCGCGTGTATACATCTCTTGCATTTTCAATTGCCATTTGTGCATCGGCAGCATGCAAACTACCTGCATGTTTGTGGTCGAGGCCCTGCTTGCTACGAATAAAAACTTCCCAAAGAGGCCAGTCTGACTCCCCGACCCCGGAAACGGTGGTGCTGGTAGCTGGTTGTTCACTTCCACCTGCATTATTTTCGGGGATATCGCCGTAATAGTATTTTGTAATTCTAATATTCATGATACTCTCTGATTAATACTGTGAATTACGATTAAGCTTATTCAATTACCATTCACGCTACTTTTTTGCTGACAGTTCCATCTCTCTGCACCAGCGAACCGGAGGAGGATTTCTTTTTTGCATAAGCCATTGCTGCTTCTCTTACCCAGGCTCCTTCATCATGTGCTTTATTCCTTGCTGCCAGCCGTTGTTTATTGCAGGGTCCATTTCCTTTTACCACATTCCAAAATTCATCCCAATTGATTTCTCCAAAATCAAAATGTTTTTTTTCTTCGTTCCATTTAATAGAAGAATCGGGCAATTTCATTCCCAATACCTTTACCTGTTCCACACACATATCAACAAAATTTTGACGGAGCTCGTCGTTTGTTTTTCGTTTTATCTTCCATTTCATACTTTGATCGCTATTGGTACTTTCGCTGTCTTTGGGGCCAAACATCATTAATGAAGGCCACCACCAGCGATTGATAGCATCCTGACACATTTCTTTTTGTTCGCTTGTTCCCCTGCTTAACGTTAAAAGTATTTCAAAGCCCTGTCGTTGATGAAAACTCTCCTCTTTGCATATGCGAACCATTGCTCTTGCGTACGGCCCGTAACTTGTACGGCAAAGCATTACCTGGTTTAGTATAGCGGCTCCATCAACCAACCACCCAATCGCGCCCATATCGGCCCATGTTAATGATGGATAATTAAAAATCGAAGAGTATTTTGCTTTACCACTATTGAGATCATTTATCATCTCCTCTCTCGACATTCCCAGAGTTTCTGCCGCACAATATAAATAAAGGCCATGACCCGCTTCATCCTGCACCTTCGCTAATAATATTGCTTTCCTTTTTAATGAAGGTGCGCGGCTTATCCAATTGCCTTCCGGTAACATCCCCACGATTTCACTATGTGCGTGCTGGCTGATTTGGCGAATATTGGTTTTGCGATAGGCTTCCGGCATCCAATCTTTGGGTTCAATTTTAATTTCTCCATCAATTTTTTGCTGAAACAATTCTTCAAAATGTTGAACAGGCATTCGTTGTTAATTTATATTACAAATTTAATAAAACGAACGCCTGTTTGCATTTTTTGTTTGATATGGCCCTAAAACTATTTATCTCGCGTAAATTCCATTCGGCGAAACAACTGATGCAGGTCCCCCGCTAATTCCAACTGAAGGAATAATGATAGGAATGTTTTCTCCATTTACTTTCAGCGAAGCTCTTTTTGCATGGATTTCTACACCCTGTTGATAAAAAGGTGGCATAGCCGCTGGTTTGCGCTCTATTAAATACGGGGCACTAAATTCATCCATCTCCACTTCAAACGTATAATTGCCTACTACACATTTAGAATAAGCATTTGTACCATTGATACGAATATCAATGGTAGCTTTTAACACAGGTGCTGCTTGAAAAGGGGTGCCTGCAAAAATATTAGGGCCAAAATAATTTCCAATCAATAAATCTGTTCCTACAAAACCAAATACAAG
>JBJXDV010000409.1:0-13492 GCA_046153465.1 Chitinophagaceae bacterium | reverse complement strand
GACGCTCGCCTCGACCCGTCGCGAAGTCCTGACGATCGGATTGAATTTGTTACCGGTCGATTATGGAACGCTACCAACGTTGAGCCGTTCGACCATCCTTAGTTTTCTAAAATCCCACTACGTAAGCTTGCAAGCACGCGTCCTGAAAGATCCGCTCACTCAGAAGCTGAGCTTGCACTATCGTCCTTTGGCGGCCATCGGAAAAATGGGAAGCATTCCCTTAACCCAAGAGTGGGTTGAGGCGATTCAATCGACCGTACATGACATACGCGGACTGGGATTGTTTGAGAATTCGGACAAGAGTGCTCCATCACACACGGCCGGGTATTTGTTTCGTTCAGCCTGGTTGGATGAATCCGGGGCGGCCGCTGGAATACGCCCCAAATTGAGTATTTATGTTGTAAGACTGCTCATCCACATTGGGTGCATAGTTTGCAGCCGGGCACCAGAATCCAAGCCAGTTGCCGAGATAACCAAAACTTGTTGAGGCACGATTAGCCGTATTTAATAATGCCTGTGGAGCAACAAGATCTGGGGTAATGTTCGTTTCCACAGCACTATTGGGGTTCCGGTTGATATCAAACCACGACTTCTTGCAACTACTTGCAATCGTGGTGATCAAGAGTGCCCCCATTATCATTCTTTTATTAATAAGTTTCATATCTAATTCGTTTAAAGTTATTGTTGTTTTAGAAGGTCACGTTCACGTTGAAACCAAATATCCTTGTTGGTGGCGTTTGACCAATATCCGTTGTTCCAATATCATTGTTTGTTGTATTGGCGAACTCTGGATCTGTCCACTGATTTGTACTTGGTCTGAACATCAACAGGTTTCTTCCTATCAGCGATACGCTGGCTTTCTTAATCACTTTACCATTACCTATCCAACGTTGCGGTAAATCATAGCTTAATACCACCTCACGTAATTTCCAAAAGGCCGCACTGGTATAATAATTAGTTTGAGTATTGCGGAAACGACCAGCTTGTAAAAAGTCGTAATGCGCATTAGTCACCACTATATTTGTATTATCTACAAATTTGCCAGAATTGTCTTTGTATACTGAATTCGGGAATACAAAGCGCTGACGTGCATTAGTAGCCGATAAATAGTCAATACCGGTAAATCCTAATGAACTTCCAATCGAATTGTAGATATAGTTACCACCACGGTATTCAGCAACCACTTTAAGTGTAAGGCCGTTCCAGTTAAGGTCCGTATTCAAACCAACGATATACTTTGGGTTGGTTCTTCCAAAAATGGCATTTGTAGGGCTTTGAGAAGGGTAACCGCTAATAGGATCAATGACTACTTTTCCCGTTGCAGGGTCCCTTAACCAGTCAACCAATTTGTGAGTATACGCCGGATATCCTTTAATAACATAAGAAGTGTTTCCTACCGACAACTCATTAAGGTCACCATAAACTTCCTGCACTTTACTGTCATTGGTTGTTAAGTTTCCACTAAAGTTCCAGGTAAATTTACCAAGTTTTAATAGTGGAGTTAAACGCAAATCAAATTCAAATCCTTTGTTATAAAAACGTGCTGCATTCAACAATGCACTTGTATAACCAGTTCCCTGAGAAATCTGAATTGGAATAATCTGATCGTTATTATTTTGATAGTAATAAGCAGCGTCGAAAGAAAATCTTCCATCCATAAATGCTAATTCAAACCCTGTTTCATATGATTCTACTACTTCCGGGCGAAGTACCGAATTGGCTATGGTATTTCCTGCTGAATAACCAGGCAATGAACCATAAGGGAAACCACCGGCAGATCCAAAAGTCGATTCGAGCGAATAAATACCGGCATTTACATTACCAGCCTTATTCCATGCAGCTTTTAATTTAGCATAGCTCAGCACTTTACTATTTCCTAATGCTTCAATCGCGTCTGTTAAGGAAACAGAAGCATTTACGCCAGGATAGAAATAAGAATTATTATCAAGAGGAAGACGGGAATCCCAATCATTACGACCGGTGAATTCAACAAATGCCCAGTCTTTAAATCCTAATGAAACGCTACCAAATCCAGA
This sequence comes from Chitinophagaceae bacterium, assembly GCA_046153465.1. Classification (GTDB taxonomy): domain Bacteria; phylum Bacteroidota; class Bacteroidia; order Chitinophagales; family Chitinophagaceae; genus Endoryza. Next base: position 11,456 of record JBJXDV010000409.1, on the reverse strand, counting down.
AACAAGGCGGCTTCTGGAAAAGGATTCAAACGCACCGGGTTCACCAGTACGGTTACTTACGTTAAAAAGATTCGGTACCACCAGGTTATTACCGCTAACAAATACGTTTTTACTATAAGTTTGACGAACCAGGTTACCGGCTAATGCTTTCACGTTAAAACTTCCAAATTCCTTGTCGAAAGTAACAATGAATTCATTTTGTACCCGGTTACCAATCGACGATCCATCGCTAACAGAACCTCTAACGTTACCACCAGAACTGATAGAACGGTTACTAATTGAAAACTGAGTATAATTTATTCCTTCGGTACTATTTTTATTGGATGCAGTAGAGAGAGTAGCGCTTACCCGATTCAAAATATTCAGCCACTTAAATGGCTTAAAGTTTGCCTCAATATTACCAATAAGATCATCTGATCTACCTTTTCCACGATACCTACGCAAATCTTCGTATGGATTTGGGTAATAATCGTTGAAATAAGAGTTATGATCAGCAAAACCAGGTACATTAAAATTTTTATACTTCGTTAAAGGCACCTGACCGGGAGTATTGATTACATACCAATAAACAGGGCCTGGGGAAGTAGTAACATCATAAGTGGCAGCAGTATAAGATACATTCGCGCCAATTTTTACTTTACCATAGGTTTTGCCGGCATTGATACGGAAAGTTGTTCTTCTCGACTCATCATCAGGAACAATCCCTTTGGTAGTTAAGTCCTGAACGGATAAATAAAAATTCGATTTGTCATCCCCCGCATTTAATGAAATATCATTTTGTATAGTGATACCTGTATTGAAAAATTTCGTTTTCTCGTTTGGCAGATAACTATAAGGAACTTTAAACTCGTCTCCATTTTCCATTACACGTCCAAGAATAGTATCTCTTCCATCAAATTTTGCTCCCCATGTCTGGTTTTCAATTGGGTCGTAGATTCCATCTCCAAAGGAATCATAAGAAGAGCCACTACCAAAGGATGTTTGCAAGCGTGGAAGAAATGCTACTTTTTCAAAAAGTGTAGTGTTACTAACACTTATTTGAGGCTTACTTCTGCCCGAACCTTTTTTAGTAGTAACTACAATTACACCATTCACTCCTTCAGGACCATATAAAGCCGCTGCATTTGCCCCTTTTAAGATGTTTACATTTTCAACATCATTCGGGTTAATAGAGTTAATAAAATTTAAGTTAATCGGGGAACCATCTACAACCAATAAAGGTTGGTTATTTCCGGTTAAAGAACGAATGCCGCGTAATACGATACGGGTATTTGCAAAAACACCATTATTTGTGGTAGTTACATTCAATCCGGAAACCTTACCAACCAATCCATTTTGAAGATTGGTAACTTTTGCCTGGGTCAATTCGGAATTCTTTACCCGTGCAACTGAATAGCCCAATTCCTTAGGTTGTTTGGTTACTCCTAAAGCTGTTACAACTACTTCCTGCAGATTGCCCGTTTTATCGAGCGCAACATTGTAGGAGTTGCTGCTTCCAACGGCAACTTCTCTTTCTTTGCTGCCTACTGCAGAAATCAATAAAACATCTCCGGATTTTGCTTCGATTCGAAAATTACCGTTTTGGTCAGTAGTGGTACCCTTATTGGAACCTTTAATAGTTACTGAGGCAAAAGGAATAGGATCACCTTTATCATCTTTTACCTGTCCGGTAATTACCCGGTTTTGTGCAATTGCCAATACAGTGAATAGTACCAGCACTGCCAGAAGTGATAGAATTTTTCTCATGTGTCTGTTAATTTTTTAATAATTGGAACCTGTAATTTGTAGGAATCCTGGATTTGCTTATAGCTTCAAATAGGGTGGATAGTGCATTTGGATAGACAAACTGAAATGTTAATGCGCTGCAACATTAATTATTATTCTTTTTCCAGCCTAAAAAAATCTGAACTTTTATCATCGTATTCGATCTTTTCGAATTTGGGCCGGCAGCTGGTACAAAAGTTTTAAGATCAGGCTCAACTGTTTGCCCTATTTTCAAAGCTAGGGACATATTGAGATTTTGATTCAAGTGGTTGTTTTTTTTAATATTAAACTCACCATTTAGGTACCACCTAAGTCCTTTATTGTAAAAGGCCTGTACTGAGTAATTATATAAAAGATCGTTCTCATAGGCATATATCCTGCCTGAATATCCATCTGTTTCAAAATATTGAACGCGGGCATTAGCTTTAAATGAACCATTTAATGGCTTATAAAAAACATCCACATAGCCCAAAAAGCCCTTTTCTTTCTGGTTGAAATCCGAAAACTCTACTCTTGTACGCAGGGTCCATTTTTTATCCGCCGAATAACTTACCTGAAACCGCCATTGTTTTTTTTCGGTTTCAATAATATTGCTTAACGGCATTACAGGGTCCGATTCATTAATTAATTTGGTACCATTCCGGAACCTTCCATAAATCTCAAGTGTTTTTGAAGGCGTGTATGTAAATTGAAAAAGATATTCTCTTCCGGTTGCAGGTGCATTAATGTTTGCAGTTAACCAGGGATTCCGATATAAATCAACATATGCATCGAATCTTAACCCGAAAAAAGGCATTAGAGAAATTCCTCCATACAAACCATTTTCATTGGAAGGTGAACTCCTTTCGGTAAATGCATTGCTAAACAACGACTGGTATCCTTTGCTAATTGAACGATACAAAAAAGCTATATCAACTTTAGGGTCAATACTTGCAAGCAGTCCCGTTACAATAGCGGTATTCATTTTATTGTCTACTGCTACCTCTCCAAAAAGGTGTATGTTTTTAATAGTTTGCCCAAAATCTATACTGTAATTGTTGAGGCTTCTTCCATTTAAAGAATAAAGATTATACGGAGCAGCCTCTTTTATTATTGGTAGGGAAAAATCATAATTTATCGAATTAATACCCAAATGACCGGTTACCCAATGGTATTGAATACTACCACCAAAAGCAAGCATCTGCAAACTATTTTTATCTTCCAGTTCAGCCACGCTCCTGTGGTAACCCGAAGTCTGCAAAGAAGAAACAAAGAAAGTATTTTGAATAGAATCGATTAACTTATTTGCAGATAGTTTCCTGAGAGAAGTAAAAATTGTAATATCCCATTTTTTATTTCCGAACGTGATGCCCGCTCCGCGATGAAAATTATATTCACCAGCCGAACTATAGGGTCGCAATACAGAACCCTGCCTTTTAATATTCAGCGCCGCACTACTTTTTTTAAACGCGAGGTTTTGCCATTGTAGTAAACCCTGGCCCAGATTAACGGTATAATCGCCTAATGCGATTGCTTTTATTTTATTTATTTTTTGTATGAATAGATGGGCAGAGTAAAAATCAAAACCGTTTTTTTGTTTATTACTAAAAAAGGGTTCTCCTGAATCTTTATCACCTGTTATACCCCACTGTAATAAGTTTTTGTATTGATACTTGTATCGAAATTGCAAGGAAGATAGCCCACCAAGATAATTTCTATTGACTGGTTCTTCAGTCGTTTTATCCCAGCTCCTTACAAAGCGTAACAATAGGTGGTAATCACCATTTCGAAGGCGTTGTTTAATCGTTTCAACGCTATTTATTTTTATTGTTATGGTTATATAAGGCAGTAATTTTCTTATCAATTGAACATCCCAACCCGGTATAGCCTGCAGTTCATAAATATCAATCAGGGCTCCGAATAAATCTCTGTACATGAACAATGCTTCTATTTGCCGATCATTAATAATTTTAAATAATCGCAATTCATCTTCAGAAGCAGTATTAATATTTAAGGGATGATTTTTATAATATTCCATCTGTTGCCAATAGGAATCATCTTCTGCCGCTACGTCTTCTCTCTCTATTTCGCTTTCCAGTTGCTGTTCTGCCAATGTATTGGATTCAACTTTTTCCTGTGCAATTAGAAAAATGGTATTCAGTAAAAAGTGAAAAAAGATTATAATTTTTTTCATTCTTTATTTTGCTTTATGTTATAAAGAATGAATAGGCCTGGTGAGATGCCCAATTGAGGATGATAACTTGAAGTGATGTCTACCCTGAAATTCTTCCAGGCCAACCCTGCACCCAACCAGGGAGAAGCAGTAGAAGTATAAATTCCTCCACGTAAAAAAAACTTATCAGCTACTTTATATTGCAAGGCAGCAATAATATTTACCGGATTATTTTCTTCTTTAATAATTTCTGTACTTAGGAATACCAATGGGGAAATATCGTAACCAATTCCAAGTTTATAACCAATTGCAGGTTTTTCAGCTTCAATACTCTTTAGTTTTCCAGCCACCATATTCATTATCACGATACCCACATTTACTCTTTCCAGGATATGCCAGATCATTCCTGCGTCTGCGGTAATAACTCCACTACTTCCATAACCAGCTATCGACGCACTATAATAATTGAATTGAGCACCGATGTCAATAGTGCCCAATGATTTTGAATAAGCCAGCCCAAATTGTGTTTCGTTATAATCTTTGAAACCGTTGTATCGCGCTATAATTCCAAAACCGCCATACGAGGTGGGAATTGCCAATGCAGTTGTATAAAAACTCAACTCCTTCAACGAGTATTTTCTTTCGGCAAAAAGTCCAACACCTGCCACTTTAATCTGACTTAAAGTTGCCGGGTTTGAAACGAAAGAAAGGGCGTCTGCAAATTTCTTGCTATAGGTTCCTGAACCAGGGTAAAAAGAAGTTGAATAAGAATGTTGTGATTGAGCTTGACCAATCAGTAAAAGATAAAAACTGGAATAGAATAATTTTTTCATCCGGTGATTTATTTTAACGGGCGTTAAAAAAATTTTGCCTATAAAAAAATAGTGCAAAAATCACCGGCTCTCTTTGGGGTGCATTGGCTGTTAAGCATACCTTTGCGCCATGGAAATTTTAGATGGAAACCTGGTGTCGCAGGCCACCAAAGACGAATTGAAAATAAAGGTAGCACAATTAATAACGGAGGGCAAAAAAATTCCTCATTTGGCCGCTATTCTTGTGGGTACCAGCGGAGCGAGTGAAACTTATGTAGCCAGTAAAGTTAAAACCTGTGAAGAAATAGGTTTTAAATCAACACTTAAACGTGTAGACGAATCGATTAGTGAATTTAAATTGTTGGGTATTATTGAAGACTTGAATAATGACCCTGATGTTGACGGAATATTGGTTCAATTACCTCTTCCTAAACACATATCGGATGAAAAAGTGATTAATACAATTGATGCCCAGAAAGATGTTGATGGATTTCACCCGGTAAGTATTGGTAAAATGGTTCAGGGTCTTTCTACGTTTATTCCTGCAACGCCCCATGGAGTTATGCTGATGCTGGAACATTACAAAATTGAAACAAAAGGAAAGCATGCTGTAGTAATTGGACGCAGTAATATTGTTGGCCGTCCTATGAGTATTTTATTAAGCGCGAACAGTAACCCGGGTAATTGTACAGTTACTATCTGTCACTCACATACGCAGAATTTAAAAGAGATTTGCAGGAATGCAGACATCATTGTAGCAGCACTTGGTAAGCCCGAGTTTGTAACTGCCGATATGATTAAGCCTGGTGCCGTTGTTATAGATGTTGGTATTACCAGAGTAGCGGACCCAAGTAAAAAAAGGGGATATACTATCAAAGGAGATGTTTTATTTAGTGAAGTAGCGCCTCTTTGTTCCTATATAACTCCGGTACCCGGGGGAGTAGGGCCAATGACGATTGCGGCCCTTATGAAAAATACTTATAAAGCGTGTATGGATGCTAATTAAACAATCAACAAGTAATTTATTGCTAAGCGCAGCATAAACTATCCAAAAAAAGCAATGAAGAAATTTAAGTAATGATTGAAAAAATTAAGCATACTATTAGTGGCCTTCCCGTAATGGAAGATTTCTATACGTTGCAGGGAGAAGGATATCACCAGGGTAAGGCTGCCTACTTTATAAGGCTTGGCGGTTGCGATGTTGGTTGTGTTTGGTGCGATGTAAAAGATAGTTGGGATGGAACAAAATTCGAAAAATTTGAACCAGGGTTTCTTACCCGAAAAGTAAAACAAACACCTGCTGAAATAGTAGTAATAACAGGTGGGGAACCATTAATGCATAATCTGGATGCATTAACCGCCGAATTAAAAAGCAACTTATTAAAAACGCATATTGAAACTTCCGGGGCCCATCCTTTAACGGGTCAATGGGATTGGATATGTTTATCGCCTAAAAAATTTAAAGCACCGCTTCCCGAAATTCTTCCACTTGCGCAGGAACTTAAAATAATTGTATTTAATAAAAGTGATTTTGCCTGGGCCGAAAAAAATGCCTCTCTGGTTTCCGCTGCCTGCAAGTTATTTTTACAACCCGAATGGGACAATCAGCAGAAAGTTACTCCTCTGATCGTCAGTTATATAAAAGAAAACCCGCAATGGGAACTCTCCCTTCAGTTGCATAAATACATTAATGTGCCTTAAGTACTAAATAAATCGATTATAACATTCGTTTTACATTTCACTGCATCCTTTTTTGAAGGAATACCCGTCTATAAAAAAAACCGGTTTAAATAAATTAAGTTTGTTACTGATGAAACAACTGCTAACTTTTTTATTTTTTATTACCTGCAGCGAAGCCTTTGCTCAATACAACCCCGATAAGGTAAATAAAAAAGCGAAAGCTTTTTATGAAAAAGCACTTGAAAAGGCTCAGGAGGATGATTTTACCGGAGGCATACATCTATTGAACGAAGCAGTAAGAATAGATCCTAAATTTGATGATGCCTACATTTCGTTGGCAGGTATCTATGGTCAATTAAAAGATTACGATTCGGCTATCTATTATTATTCAAAAGCAAAAGCCATCGATTCCCTTTATTTTAAAGATTATAATCTCCCCTACTCTATTTATTTTGCCGGTAAAGGGGAGTTTGAAAATGCAAAGAAGACAATAGAAGAATTCCTGACGATCCCCAACCTGAATGAAAACAGTTTAAAAGCTGCCAGTTTCCGAAAAAAAAGTTACCAGTTTGCTATCGACTATTCCAAAGAAAAATTATCAGGCAATTATCTTTTTGAACCCAAAAATATGGGCGATAGCATTAATTCAACAGTCTCGGAATATTATCCCACCATTACAATTGATGGTAAAGAATTGGTGTATACCCGCCGGGTAAAAAACATGAATGAAGATTTTTTTGGATCAACATTTATAGATAACCGCTGGAGTGCGTCAAAGGGGTTGTTGGGAAATATTAATACGGCATTAAACGAAGGCGCACAGAATATTTCTCAGGATGGGCAAATTCTAATTTTCACAGGGTGCAATTTACCAGAAGGAATAGGTAGTTGTGATTTGTATATCTCCTATCTTACCCCGGAAGGATGGAGTACTCCCGAAAACCTTGGCTTTACCGTTAACTCAGAGGGATGGGAATCTGCTCCCTCTTTATCACCCGATAAACGTGATCTTTATTTTGCAAGCCGAAGGGCAGATGGCTACGGTGGCAGTGATATTTATGTAAGCAAGCGCTTACCCAACGGTCGCTTTACCGAACCGGAAAATATGGGGCCGGAAATTAATACAGCCGGAGATGAAAGTTGTCCATTTATTCATGCAGATAATCAAACATTATTCTTTACATCGAACGGCCATCCCGGCTATGGTGGTGATGATCTTTTTTTAGTAAGAAAGGGAACAAAAGGAAAATGGGGTAAACCAGTTAACCTTGGGTATCCTATAAATACCATTGAAAATGAAGGAAGTTTAATTGTGTCAGCAGATGCTAAAACCGCTTATTATGCAAGCGACCGAAGAGATAGTCGTGGTGGACTTGATCTTTATACATTCGAACTACGCAGCGATATTCGTCCAGCAAAAACGTTGTGGATAAAAGGAAAAGTCTTTGATAAAAAAACAACGAAAGGATTACCCTCCGCAGTTGAACTTACAGATTTATCTACAAAAGAAGTATTGAGTAAGGTTCAAACAGATGAAACAGGCAATTACCTGATTACATTACCAGTTGGTAAAGATTATGCTTTTAATGTAAACAGAAAAGGATATTTATTTTTCTCGGATAATTTTCCATTAAGTCAAAAAGATCCCGATTCTACTTATAATATTAATATCCCATTACAACCGCTGGAGGCCAATGCTACTATTGTACTTAAAAATATTTTCTTTGATTCAAAAATGTTTGAAATAAAATCAGAATCTACGCCGGAACTTGATAATTTGGTTCAATTGCTCAAAGAAAATCCAACACTTAAAATTCAAATTAGCGGGCATACCGATAATGTAGGGAAACCGGAGGACAACCTAACCTTGTCTAACAACCGGGCACAGGCCGTGGTAGAATACTTAATGTCAAAAGGCATCCAGAAGATTCGCCTTAGCTTTCAGGGGTACGGTGCCACCTTACCGTTAGATAACAATACAACCGAGGAAGGAAGGGCCAAAAACCGAAGAACAGAAGTGAAGGTGATTACCACTTAATTTTTAAGAAAAACACGATCCCTTTAACTGGCTATAACGTCTACCTTAGCCTGATACAGGTTAATGAAAACGGCGGGTATACTGCCTGGTGATTATCAGCCTGCATTTGATAATCTTAACTCCTTTATTGTTCACTCCTCTTTTTTGAAGAACGATTTATTATATCAGGTTGCTCTTACACGCATACCACAAATTGGATCTGTTCAAGCTCGTTTATTAGTAGAACAGTTTGGATCGGCTGAAGCAATCTTTCGTGCAAAAATTCATCAATTAGAAAAAACAGAGGGGATCGGCTCTGTACGGGCAAAAAGCATTAAAGAGTTCAATTCATTTAAAGAAGCTGAAAAAGAAATTAGTTTTATTAATAAATATAAAATCAATCCACTTTTTATTTCTGAAACATCTTATCCAACACGTTTACGGAATTGTTACGACCCTCCGACCTTATTATATTATAAGGGAGAAACTTCCCTGAATACTTCTAAAATTGTAGCCATTGTTGGAACGAGAGTTAATTCTGACTATGGAAAACATCTTACAGAAAACCTGATAAGTGTTTTGAGCAATCAACAAGTATTGATTGTTAGTGGTATGGCTTTTGGCATTGATGCCCTTGCACACAAAGCAGCTTTAAAAAATAATTTGCCAACCGTAGGCGTACTTGCTCATGGACTAGATACTATTTATCCAATTCAGCATTCTTCCTTAGCAAAGGAAATTATTAAGCAGGGCGGCGGAATGCTGACCGAGTTTTGTAGTACTATCAAACCCGACAAACATAACTTTCCAACCAGGAACCGAATTGTGGCAGGTATGAGCGACGCGATCGTTGTAATAGAATCAGGAATTAAAGGAGGCAGTATGGTAACAGCAGAGTTAGGCAATGGATACAATAAAGATATTTTTGCATTTCCGGGTAAAACAACAGATTCTAAAAGTGCGGGATGCAATTATCTTATTAAAAACAATAAAGCCACATTACTCACTAATGCCTTTGACCTTATTCAGTTAATGGGGTGGGAAGAGAAAAAAAAAGCAGTAAGCACTCAACAAAAAGAATTATTTATTCAATTAACCACCGAAGAAAAAATAATTACAGACCTGCTCCGGGAAAAAGACAAAACACATATTGATGAGCTTAATCTGAGAAGTGGGTTAAGCAGCAGTTCTGTTGCATCGGCAATTCTTACATTGGAACTGCAACTGATCATTCAATCCCTTCCGGGTAAAATATACCGTCTAATTTAATTGACTTTTTATGAGGAGACCATTGCTCACAATGGGTTTCGCGGGTTCTCCTAAAAATCATTTGGAGAATATTTACCTGGTGCCCTATCTTTGCACATGGCAAGAATAATTAACGCTCCCAAAACTAAATCTCCCAACTCAAGCAAATTTTTTGGTGAAGGATTGACATTCGATGATGTATTGCTGGTTCCGGCATACTCACAGATATTGCCCCGCGAAGTTTCTATTGGTACTCACCTTACACGCAATATTACCTTAAATGTTCCTTTACTATCTTCTGCAATGGATACGGTTACTGAAGCCAATCTGGCTATTGCCTTAGCAAGGGAGGGAGGCATTGGTATTTTGCATAAAAATATGAGTATCGAAAAACAAGTGGAACAGGTTCGCAGAGTAAAAAGAAGTGAAAGTGGTTTAATAACCGATCCTATTACACTTCATGAAGATGCAACCATTGGTGAAGCTTTAGTTTTAATGAAAGAAAATAAAATTGGTGGAATTCCTATAGTCGATAATAATAAAAAATTAGTAGGCATCTTAACCAATAGAGACCTGCGTTTTGAAACAAGTTCTTCAAAACGGGTGAGTTCGGTGATGACCAAAGAAAATTTAATTACTGCACCCGCAGGAACAGATTTAAAAAAAGCACAAAAAATTTTAAGTCAGTATAAAATTGAAAAACTTCCCTTTATAAAAAAAGATGGAACGCTGGTTGGTTTAATTACTTATCGGGATATTCAAAAACTTCAATCAAATCCCAATGCAGTTAAAGATAGTTTTGGCCGCCTATTGGTTGGAGCTGCCTTAGGAATTACAAAAGAGTTATTAGACAGGGCATCGGCATTACAACAAATTGGGGTAGATATTGTAACACTCGATAGTGCCCATGGCCACAGCAAAGGAGTAATTGATGCCCTCAAAAATTTAAAAAAGAATTTTAAAAACTTACAGGTCATTGCCGGAAATATTGGTACCGCTGCCGGGGCAAAAGCGTTAGCAGAAGCAGGAGCGGATGCCGTAAAAGTTGGCATTGGACCCGGTTCGATTTGTACCACCCGCATTGTTGCCGGTGCAGGTGTTCCTCAAATTACGGCAATCATGGAGGCCGCATCGGTATTGCATAAACTGAGAATTCCATTAATTGCAGATGGGGGTATACGTTATACAGGAGATTTAGTTAAAGCATTGGCTGCCGGAGCTGACGTGGTAATGATGGGCAGTGTATTTGCCGGAACAGAAGAAAGCCCCGGTGAAACGATTATTTATGAAGGAAGAAAATTTAAACAATACCGGGGAATGTGATCAATAGGTGCAATGAACCAGGGAAGCGCCGACCGATATTTTCAGGACGTAGAAGATGATATCAAAAAATTTGTGCCCGAGGGTATTGAAGGAAGGGTTGCCTTTAAAGGAAGTCTTAATGAAATTGTATACCAATACACCGGGGGATTAAGGGCAGGTATGGGTTATTGTGGTGCGAAAAATATCAAAGAGTTACAAGAAGCACAATTTGTTCGCATTACTAATGCAGGAATGAAAGAGAGCCATGCACATGATATTGAGATAACAAAAGAAGCACCGAATTACAGCAGGTAAGCAGAAAAGAAAATGAAAATTTTTGTTGCCGGGCTTTACTTACATATTCTGTATTCCGCATTTCACATTCTGTATTCTGAGTCCTGTATTCTGAGTTCTGTATTTTGTATTCCTTATATCTATCATCCATTCTAGCACCAATGAAAATAATTAAACTCTTCGCCAC
>JBJXDV010000408.1:0-2860 GCA_046153465.1 Chitinophagaceae bacterium | reverse complement strand
TTTTTAGTAATCAATCAACTTATTAATCATCTCACCCAGTTTACTCTTTGCCATAAACGCTTTCTCCAATTCCAAATTAAAGGGAATTGGAGTATCTAAGGATGCGCATCGAAGTACCGGGGCATCTAGTAACTCAAAACAATGTTCGCCAATCCATGCTGCTATTTCACCACCTATTCCTCCTATCAGGGTATCTTCATGCAACAACAATACTTTTCCAGTTCGTGATACCGCGTTTCTTATTGCGTCATAATCTAGCGGTAATAGTGTTCTTAAATCTAATATATCTAAAGACAGCTCCGGGTGACTCATTGCATATTCCTCCGCCCAATGTACACCTGCCCCATATGTGATAATGGATAAATCTTCCCCAACACGCACTTGCCTTGCTTTTCCAATTTCAATTTCATAATATTCTTCGGGTACTGGTCCGCTTATGCTTCGATACAATGCTTTGTGTTCGAAAAATAGTACCGGGTTGGGATCATTGATCGCTGCAATTAATAACCCCTTTGCATCCATGGGTGTTGATGGATATACTACTTTCAACCCGGGTGTATGTACAAACCAGGCTTCATTACTCTGGCTGTGAAAAGGCCCGGCTCCAACGCCACCGCCCGTTGGCATTCGAATAACCACATCAGCATGTTGCCCCCAGCGATAATGAATTTTTGCAAGATTATTTATGATTTGATTAAACCCTACCGTTACAAAATCTGCAAACTGCATTTCCATTACTGATTTGTATCCTTCTAAACTTAATCCCAAGGCGGCACCCACAATAGCACTTTCGCAAAGAGGTGTATTTCTTACTCTTTCTTTTCCAAATTCATTTAGAAAGCCCTCCGTTATTTTAAAGGCTCCTCCATATTCTGCAATATCCTGCCCCATTAAAATTAAATTCGGATGTTGCTGCATGGATTGTTTGAGTCCTTCGCTAATGGCATCAATTAGGCGCCCCCTTCGGGGAGATTTATCATCGCTCCCGACGGTTGCCATAATTTCGTTTTGCTTTTCTTCCGTGAGGATACGTGCGGATGCTAAGCCCTCCCTTTGGGAGGGTTTGGGTGGGCTATAAACATCCTCCAATTCCTCTTCCTCATCAGGAATAATCGGGCGGGTATCAAAGCCAATGGCCAATTCGCTTTCAATTTTTTCTTTAAATTCTATTCGAATATTCTCTATATCAGTAGAGGAAAATATATTCTCCGCGATTAAAAAAGTTTCATAGTTTTTTACCGGATCTTTTTGTTCCCAAATATCAAACAAATGTTTTGGTACATACTTAGTACCACTTGCTTCTTCATGGCCGCGCATTCGAAACGTCATGCATTCGATTAAATAGGGCTTCTGATGTTCAATACAAAAATCTCTTACGCCCTTGATGGTATCGTACACCGTAAGAATATTATTACCCTCTATTTTAATACCATCCATTCCATAGCCTCTCGCTTTCTCCACAAGGCTCTCACAACGGTATTGTTCGTTTACTGGTGTACTCAATCCGTAACCATTATTTTCAATTACAAAAATTACCGGCAGATCCCAAACTGCGGCTGTGTTCAACGCCTCATGAAAATCACCTTCGCTGGTACCACCATCACCTGTAAAAGCAAGTGCAACTTTATTTTCTTTTTTTAACTTATATGCTAAAGCCACTCCGTCAGCAATTGCCAACTGCGGACCAAGATGAGAAATCATTCCACAAATATGATGTTCCTGGGTGCCAAAATGAAAGCTTCTTTCCCTTCCCTTACTATATCCTTCTTTAGCACCCTGCCATTGCATGATTAGTTTATGCAAGGGCATATTTCTGCTGGTAAAAACTCCGAGGTTACGATGCAACGGCATCATCCATTCATCGTGCTGCAGCGCAAGTGTGGCACCCACTGAAATTGCTTCTTGTCCGATACCACTAAACCATTTGCTAATTTTTCCCTGGCGCAGTAAAACAAGCATTTTTTCTTCAATCATTCGCGGCCACAATAATTGACGGTAAAAATCTATCAATTGATCATTGGAAAGTTCTTTGCGGTTGAATTGCATATACAAAAGATAAATCAGTTGTAAAGTTAATTTAAATAAGTCCAGCCAAAAAGACGAAAAAAGCAATTAACTATTTGGTTTTTCTTTTTGATTGTCTTCTTTATATAAAACGGAAGAAACTATTGATAACAGAAGGCTGAAAAGAAGCGCCCACCAAAAACCATCCACTTTAAATCCATCCATTAGTTTATCTGCCAATAAAATAATTGCAGCATTTATTACAAAAAGAAAAAGGCCAAAAGTTATAATTGTTATAGGGAACGTAAGTATGATGAGAATCGGCTTAAGAATTCCATTCAATACAGCTAATACAACAGCTAACAAAATTGCCGCCCAAAAATCATCTACGTGTATGCCGTTCAAAATTTTTGAGAGTCCAAAAGCAATAATGGAGGTTACAATAACGCGCATGATTAATTTCATAGTAAATAGTTTATGGTTTTTAGTTTATAGCCAGTAGCTCTTCCGGTGCAAATGGCAACACAAAATCTCAAAATGTATCATTCGAATACTTTAATATAGTTATATCGGGTTTGTTATAACTTAACGATATAGCCAAACGAATCACAAACTACAAACTATAAACATAAATTAGCAAACGCACACTCCCTATTAAACTACCACCAATTCAAAAAATTCTTCCGGGTGCAGGTATTTATTGGCAATTTGCTGTAGCTCTTCCGGCCTGACTGTTTTAATAATTTCAATCGCTTTGTAAAAATAATGTTCATCAAATCCATTTAGTAATAAACTTTTCCATCGCGCCATAACCTGGAACGGGCCATCAAGATCGCCCAATACCGTGCCGATCATA
>JBJXDV010000407.1:0-7083 GCA_046153465.1 Chitinophagaceae bacterium | reverse complement strand
CGATTGTAATTTCTGCCTCCGTGGAAAATATGTCTGGCTCACCACAGGAAACCATCCAGGAACCAGATATCAATAACACGAGGAATGCAATTGTAAACCTGTTCGGGCGCTTTACACGGAAGGCGGAAGAAATTGCCAATGGCGGTTATAAGGTACAGGTAGAAGAAATCACCAGCACTTCTGATTTAGATATTAAAGTAGGTGCAACCGGTTACGGAGGTGGATTTTCTGGAAGCAATAATTTTCAATTTCAAAAGAAGACCAATGCAAGATCTTTTTTGTTTGATTGCACCAAAGAAATGTTCACACTAGACGTTGCACAGCCTTCGGGAGGTTTTTTTACAGACCCTTCCCGTACTACCAGCGACATGATGTATATTTCTTCTGTTACCTACGGCCTGAGAATAATTGCTATTATGCAATTTGAAATATCGGATGAATCTATCAATAATAATTTCAAAGCGAGTTATGATGCTATCGTTGGAGGCGGTACCGCGGCCATTGACATTGCCAGAAATGTAACAAACAATAAAGCCACCATCAATATGTTTGTTGTAGGAGGCCAATCAAACACAGTATATACAGAATACTCTATCGATGCCATGAAATTGCGTTTACAGGAAATTCAAAAGAATTTGAATTATAATAATTCGGCACCCATTTTATATAATTTTAAAAATATGAATAATGAAACAGTTCGTTATTCAAGTGCCACAGATTGGTTTCCGTTAACTAGTTGCGAGCCAAAATCAGAAAGTAATAAAGGGGCAACCATTACCGCAAAAATCGAATTCATCAGGATCGATAATCAGGCCGATGACGATGTAGACTTATATGGAACCATTCGCGCCGAACTTATAGATGGCGCTGGCAATAAAGTTGCATCCCAATATGGTAATGCCTATCTCTTGAATTTAAAGAGTAACGAGTATATACGGAAGGAAGAATTAAAAAATTATGGTGCCAACCTGCCTGTTAATAACCTTTCGTTCTTAATCGAACCTGGAAATGTACAAGGAGCCAAAATACTAATTCATTATTGGCTGAATGATAGAGATGGCGGGTCTGGAGACGATCCAATCAAAATGAGAGGAAAAGATCCCGACTATTCATTAGATGGCAATAAACATTATGTGCAAACCATTTATCTCGATGAATTGAAAAGAGGTACCTCTATTCAACGACCGGCACAATTTGTTGACGAAGACGGAGATTATCCGTTTACTATCACCATCAACATCGAAAAGAAATAACAGCAAAAACATTCTTACAAACAAAGTTCTGAAATTTTTTGTTGCCAAAATAATCATCACCGACTGTTATTCCTACTAACAATAATGGAGAACCGCACAACACTGCTCGTAGGTTAAAAGCAGTTCTTTCGCACGCTTTGAGTCATTCTCTAAAAGGGCCAGCTGGTTACTGGCCCATTTTCTTAATTACTCGTATAAGAGGCAAATAAATCATAATGAATCCAATTCCATCACTATACAATAGGATATTGAATAACGCCGGTCTATTAAATCGGTCGTTGAGCGATTAAGGAGACTGGACGATAAATATCCCTTTTAGCTTTGTTTCAAAATGCAATAATAACATAGTCAATACCAGTATTAAAACATAAAAATATTTTAACCATGAAACATTTAGTCATTACGGTCGTAGGTATTATCAGTTTTATTTCCTGTCGGAAAAATAATGATGTAAAAAATGCATCAGGCGGCTGCCAGTTAATACAGTCAACCGAAACAGGTCGTAGCAATATTGGAACTGCTAACGAGTCAACCTATACCATTACTCAGAATTTTGAATACAATGATCTTGGTTTTTTAACAGGGAACAGCTTTCAGGTGAACAGTAAAAACAAAAGCAATAAAACGTCAACAAACTATTCCACCAATACCTATCAATACGATGCTGCCGGTTATCTAATAAAGAAGGTGTACAATACTTCTTCGTCAGATTTTGACGGAAGAAGCTCAAAGGAAACTCAAATTTATGATTATACTTACAATAATGGTCGGCTTGTAAAAGTGACCAAAAACTGGAATGGCGGTTCAGGTAGCACCATCGAAATGGGAATTGAAAACACAACACACGAGTATGATGCTGCCGGAAACCTCGTTAAAACAATCTTTGCCTATTCAAGAGATGGAGGGGCCATCAATACTATGACTTATCTCTACGAATACAATGCAACTAAACTTTCTAAATATAGCCTGACGGCCCCGGATGGCACAACTATTAATTATGTAATTGAGGTAAACAACCAGGGATTGATCACTAAATTATTGAATCCAAAAGATGCTTATGAAAATCGTTATCAATATAATAACGAGGGCACTCAAATAATCCGCGAGGATTGGAGAAATGGAAAAAAAGACAGAAAGAGAGTTTTTGTTTTCGACAATAATAAGAATGTTAACGCAGTACTGTACGGTATAAGTTATAAAAAAGGATTTCCAAAAGATTTTTTCGGCAAATCGCCTTTTGAAGGCAGTCATAACGTAGTAAAAGATCAAAACTATGATATCAATTTTACTTCCGGTGCAGAAAACTTGTATTTCACTTATGGATATACTTATCAATACAATAGTAACGGACTACCCATTACCAGGGTTTCAAAGCATGAATACGCATCCGGGGTAGTATCAGTGGAGGCTACTACAAATTATACTTATAGTATTTGTAAATAAAATATGATAACGATGAAATCGCTCAATAGACTAATTGCTATAATTCTTTTTATCGTTTGCGTTCACTGTACGAAAGACGCGATCAATAAAGGTACCAACCAATATGTGGTTTTTCCTTATGCCTTTAAATCAGATGGAAGTAACACGATAAAAGACAGCTTTATTCTTGCTTCTTACGGAGATACGGTACGTAGCTATGGTATGGCTTTCACTCCGGCGAAAAATGGAAAGGTATTTATGGTTGCATTTAAATTGGCAGCAGCACCTTCGCCTCCCGACAATAACGTTATTCTCTATCTGGTAGATGTAGCTGCAAATAAAATTGTTTATTCCACAGTGGTTAACTATCCTGGCACCGATTTCTACCGAAAGGATTTAACAGTTACCGGAGAAGAAGTTATGGTTGAAAAAGATAAGACCTATATGGTTTGCGCATATACTCCCGTTGTTAATTCTATCAACCGGCAATTCATACCCGGCTTTCGTATTTATCGCATCGATCAAAAACCGGTTGTTCCTTTTACAACAGGCGATATTACTGTAAGCGGCTTTTTCAAAAATTATCCATCAAGCCCAAACATACCAAACATCCCTATAGAAGATATCAATGGATTGTATGGCCTGCTCGATCTTGGATATTATAGTATCGAATAAAATACTAGCAGTAAGAACCAGATAGTTTTGTAAGACTATTTCCAAATCCAACAAACTCATTTTTCCAAATAGAAACTGGTAAGGTAACCAGAGAAGTAAAAATCTATGCCCATACCGGAGGATTAATAATACATAAAAAACAAAAAAAAATCATTTCACTCAATTCCTCTAACCTAACAAAAGGAATTTATGAAGTTGTAACCACCACAATTTCCGGAAAGCGGAACAGCAAGAAACTAATTGTTCAATAAATCAGTTTGATCCTTATTACCTCGCAATAAAATAAATTATATGATAGATCGCTGTTGCTTTATGATCCGCGCTCTACTAATTGTTCGATTAACGGTTCGTGCACGAGCGTTACATGGGGGGGGTAACCCAATAATCCGTTAGAATTCCGTAATAGTGTATTATACTTTGATTAAATATTCGTCATACTAAATACAGCCGTCAAAATAGCGCAAACGGTTGTATTTTTTTGAGTAGTTGTTTTTTATTATTTTTATTGCTCCCACATGGCAAAGAACGAATACCTGGAAGCAGCTACGGCTTTTGTTAACTATCATAAAGACGACCTAAATGAAAAAGGGAACGTAGAACTAACCGCAACCCCTGTGTTTGGAGGATTAATTAATAATTCATGGAGAATTGATAGTGCACACAAAGCACCTTTTTTATTACAACGAATCAATCACGAAGTTTTTCATAACCCCCAACAAGTACAACAGAATTTTATTAATATATGGCAATATGCTGAATTCGAATTCACGGGGCTTAAACTTCCTACGCCTTTATTTTATGATCAATCGCAAACACTCTACGAAGATGGATCAGGCGATTTTTGGCGGGCCTTTGAATTTATTGAAGAATCTACCAGTAAACTCGTCGCCCAAAATTCGGCACAAGCTAAAGCAACTGCCAAAACTTTTGCAAAATTTATAGCAGCTTTTGAGGATTTTAACCTTGATAATCTAAAAGTAGTAATTCCTGATTTCCACAATTTATCGTATCGCTATCAACAATTTGAAGATTCCCTTAAAACGGAAATTAGTGAACGGATAAACGCAGCGTCTGAAATAGTACATGAATTAAAAAAAAGAGAACAATACAAGCACTTCTACGATCTGATTACCGAGTCGCCCGAGAATTTTCCACTTCGCGTAATGCACCACGATGCGAAAATTGCTAATGTATTATTCAGTGTAAAAACCGGTAAAGTCATTTGCGCAGTAGATTTTGATACGGTAATGCCCGGTTATTATTTCTCCGATCTCGGAGATATCATTCGATCGATGGCTTGCACAGAAGACGAAAATTGTACCGACTTTAGCAAACTTGAAATTCGCGGCGATTTTTACAATGCTATCGTTGATGGATATCTGGAAGTAATGCAAATGCAATTCACTGAATCAGAAAAAAAATATATTCATTATTCGGGGATATTGATGGTTTATATGCAGGCATTGCGTTTTATTTCCGATTACCTCAATGGAGATACCTATTACCAGATTCAATACCCAAACCAAAATTTTGATCGAGCCTTCAATCAATTGACATTATTAAAAAAACTCGAATCTTTTTTGCAGGAACATTGCCAGTTTAATTCCTATCAAACCGTACCTGTAAAATAATTTAATTCCTCCGCCATTTGCAGAAAGGGAAATTTCACTATCAACCCTCTTAGTTTTTCTTCATTTATTTTCAAGAATTTTTTATGCGCATCTGTATTTGGATGGAAGGGTTTATGTTTACGGGCAGTTACCAATTGCTGTATCTCGATGGCTAATTGTTGCGCTGGTTCACTCATACAACATTTCATAAAATTTTCCATTACATACCTGGTAGCCGCAAAGTTGGGATGAACAAGGTCTATATCATAAAACCGGTAATCTCTTAGTACATCAATAACTAATTCATAGGCTGGAAAATAAAAAAGTTTTTCAAATTTATTTACGAGGTGATGAACCACCTCAATAAGCCTTGCCTTGCTACGATTATTCTCGATAACACCATCACGTATATGCCGAACCGGACTAATAGTAAAAATGATTTTAAGTTTGGAATTAAATTGAAATAATTGGTGAAGGCAGTTATCGAGCACCGATTGTGTTTCTTCAATCGTCATAAAATGTTTACGAAACCATTGTGCAGGTGCCCGATGGCAATTAGCAACCGCTGTCCCCTCTCCCATTTTGGAGCCTGACTGGATTGCCTGTTCGGTTAATCGGTAAGAGAAGGAAGATCCTAAGGTAATGATTAACCAATCGGCTTGTTTTAGAAATTCATGTGCCCTGCTTTGCGATTCGTTTATTTGCACGAGGCATCGGTTGATATCCATATCAGAGAAGCGACTATGATGTTGCCAACTTTGCCATAGTTCATTAAAAAAGACAAGATCAGATACTTGGTACTGTTTATTATGAATATAAGAAACGAGGCTGCTTGCTACGCTATGTGGATCAAACAAAATACCATTAGGATTCTGTAATACAGTAAATTTTAGTTCTGCCAGTCTATCACCAATATGTTCTGTAAAGCAAGAACCTGTAAGCAAAAGTTTGTCTGTATAACTTATGCCATTGGGTAAATCCTGAAGTTGAATTGGTATTTGAAAATCCATGCGTCTAAATATCTATTGTTAAAAGTATTGATTCGTTGTTGGCTAAACTATTCCATTGTTGTAAAAGTTCTTCTAATAACTTTCTTATCGCTGCTACTTCTGTATTGGTTAAATTGGGAGGCGGAACCGATAATTGCAATTGGGCAAACGTTTCTCTGGATACTGAATTAAAATCTTCCATCTTGCCCTGTGTACGTTCCATCAAAAACAGGTTCGCCATATTTTCAGCATACCATGCCTCTGTGGTAATAAGCATCGATTTTCTTTTTGCCCTATCCTCAAAATCGCGCACCCCCATACCTTTTTCAATCATTCCCAAAAATGCTGTTTTATAACCAAGTGTTTTTTCGATAGCGTAATGGCTTAGGTCGTGACGAATAAAAAAATCATCCGACGGTTGCCAGGTTTCACTCCCGTCAGCCCTTCTAAATACAATACTATGTGCTTTTCCAGTATGGCGTGTAATCTGTATCTGCATCAAATAAAAACTTTCTTTATCAAACGCAATGATTTTTGTAACGCGTCTTTATTTAATGTTGTCATCATTTTTCTTCCCGTAAAATAATCAATCATCAATTCCGTATCCATATTGCCTACGAGTACATTATCAGCCATCGGGCAACCGCCAATTCCTTTCAGCGCCCCATCAAAACGCCTGCAGCCAGCTCTTAAAGCAGCTTCCAATTTTTCTTTCCAGTTTGTTATTGAAGAATGAAGATGGACCCCTATTTCCTGATTTGGCAAATGATTTACGAGTTTATGTGTAACCGAAAAAACCTGTTCGGAAGTTGCCAGCCCAACCGTATCGGCCAACGATAAAATGGGTACACCAAGTTTTACAAGCCGATCGGCCCATTCAAAAACAATTTCTTCCGAATAAGGATCGCCATATGGATTACCAAATGCCATTGACAAATAAACAACCAGCTTCTTATTATTCTTGCTACAAATGTTCTGTATCTCCTCTACTCTTACCAGTGATTGTATGATTGAACTGTTTGTATTTCGTTGCTGAAAAGTTTCCGAAACTGAAAATGGAAACCCCAAATAATCGATTTGTTCATACAACACAGCTTCTTCCGCTCCCCGGGTATTTGCTACGATTACTAAAAT
>JBJXDV010000406.1:0-4134 GCA_046153465.1 Chitinophagaceae bacterium | reverse complement strand
TATTCAACTATCATTTTAACCATTAACCTTGTCCTTAAAGATAGGTTGAACCTTTTTGGTTTCTTTCCCGTAAGAAAGTTTACCAGGTGGGGCCTTTAGGCTTATGAATTCTTATAGCAGTTAGTTTTGGTCGTAAACATTCCCTGGTTTCAACCAGGGATTTTTTTGCCCTCATTATGCCATTTCATTATCCTGATTGAAACCCAGTTTTTTTGATACAGTGTGCCAATGGAATTTATCGGCTATTAACAGCGAGTCGTACAAATTGTATCTTCATTGTCATGAATATTCCATCTTCTAAAAACGTATTGATTCTCGGCGCAAACTCAGATGTGGCAAAACAAGCATTGCTTTTATATGCACAAAAAGGTTTCCATATTACTGCGGCTTCGCGAAACATTGATCAGCTAAAATTATTTGTGAAATCAAATAATATAGATGACTCCATAGTAGAAACCTGTTATTTTGATGCTACTGATTTCATAAGCCATCTTAGTTTTTATAAAAACTTACTCAATAAGCCACATATTGGTTTGTATGCCGCGGGATATTTAGTAGACAATGAAGAAGCATTGATTAGTTGGGAAGGGGCTCATCAAATGATGAATGTTCATTATTGTGGGGCAGTATCTATCTTAAACTTTATAGCGATGGATAAAGATAATCATCAGTTGGAGCGGATTATTGGCTTGTCGTCTTTATCGGGCGTTAGAGGACGAAAAAGTAATTTTATTTACGGAAGCACGAAGGCTGCTTTTACCCAATACCTCGCAGGCCTGCGTCAATATCTTTTTAAAAAAAATATTGTAGTTAATGTTGTAATTGCAGGATATATCCGAAGCAAAATGACCGAGAGGCTATTTTTGCCAGAATCCTTATTACTTGAACCTTCTTTTATCGCCAGCGCAGTGGTAAATGCAAAAAATCGTTTTGTGATTGTTCCGGGTATTAAATGGAAAATAATTTACACCATACTAAAAATACTTCCAGAGCGATTGGTAGCAAAGCTGCCTTAACCAGGTTTTGGTATCAATAGTTGCTATTTAATACGAAGCTCCATTCAACCGGGCGAATTTCAATTCATCTTCTTCTACCCAAAATTCCCAACGTGGATGGATAGGGTCCTCCGTATGATGCACCCATTTTCCTCCACCAAGTGGGGATAATTTATTTTTGAGATAGTCTTTAATTTCATTGATCGCGGATCGATATCCATCCCGTTGACTTTCCAGTTCGGATAACTCCTCATAAATTTCATTGATGGCCATCACCTCGTCATCGGAATAGGTTTTTTCGGAATTTTTTAAAAGAAGATGATGATAGTGGGCTTTCTTTACTTTAATATCTTTTTCGAGCGCATTTAACTGCTGATCCTGCGCAAATAATTTCGAAACCTTTTCTTTAAGAGCACTCATAGTGATAGGATTTGGATTCAATTGCTGTTTACAACAACACATTTTCTAAGGCAATTATCGGACCAATCCGTCATCCTTTCCAGTAACGATTTTTGAGTATTACCTGTCAGGTAGTTATGGTTAGTAAAACTTTTCTATTAACAGTCAACATCGGCGAACTGGTTCTTGTTAAGAAACAACTATAAAATCGAAGAATAGATCTTGAGTAAATTAATCAGACATCAGGCGGATCTAAATCTATGAAGTTGTACTATTCACCATTCACTATTGACTGCCAGCTTTCCTCAGATAAATATTTCCACTAATTGTTTTTAGGTTAACCTGTTTGCCCCCACCGTTGTAACTATCACAGATATCAGAATAGTTACTATGTTTTTTTGAATTACTTTGATTTAGTATATCACTATACACTGTTCCTGTAATCGTGCTTAATTTAAAATCAGCCTTTCGATCAATCGGTACCGATAAATCGATAAAACCACTGATGGTATGGGCTTTTATTTCATCCGTTTTTCCAACAATGATAATATCTCCATTAATTGTTTCCACTTCAAAAGGTGCATTTTCAGGAATCATCACTTCCCAGATTATTGCGCTTCTGTAATTACAGCAATTGGGATCATTGTAGCTTGTTTTCCGATCCGTTTCAAATTTCGCTCTTACCTCTATGCTTTTACCTGACTCATCGAATGATACCTTATAATCATCGTTGTACTTATTATCATTTATGTTAATGGAGCATTTAACAGATACTTCGTTTTTATTCCAGGTAACAATCTGAATTGAATCTGCAATATTCAGATTGAGTGATAGCGATTCCTTGTTGGCAAATGAAAAAGCTTTGGTTATAATTTTTTGTGCATTTAGTATACTAGCTACCCAAAGGCAGTAGGTAAGCAACAATAATTTTTTCATACTTATTTTTTTAACTGTGGATGAATTATTTATTTTCCTTTTCGGAAGTAGATATTGCCGCTTACATTGGTGATCTTAACATCTGTACCGCCACCATTGAGTTGGGTTTTTACGGTACTTCCAGCAATTCTTCGCATATTTTTTTCATCGGAGGGAAAATCAAAATCCGAGTAAATGGTTCCGGTAACAGTTTTCATTTCAAGTTCTACGCCGGCTTTTGCAGGTATAGTGATATCAATTTCACCACTGATAGTAGCTAGTGAAATTGGTTTTTCTTTGCTGAGTTCTGCTATCGTAATTTCAACATCTCCACTGATGGTTGAAACAACGATCGATCCACTTATATTTTTAAGATCTATATCATGACAGTTTTTAACTTCAATATCATTTTTCATATTGGCAATCATTACAGCACCACCTTTACCACATTCAGATTCAATTTCAAGTTTAAAATTATCGGGCACCTTTAATTTATAGTTCGCCCTTTGTGTAATTGGAAGCAGGCATCGAATGGTGAGTTGGTTGCCATTTTTTTCTACAAAAAGGCCAATACCCGTATTGTCTGTTCCAGCAGCATAAATAGGTTGAAGGCCTTTTGCCCTTTGGGGATTAGCAAATTTCCGATCAGCGCTAATAATTATTTCGCTTCCGCTGTATCCTTCTACAGGAATGTCGCCGGAAAAATCAAGCAGTGTCAGTTTGCCTTCTTTCGAATTCTGCACAGCTACTTTATAATCCTGTGCGTTTGATTTACCAGCGCTCAACAAAAGAAGGGCTAATGCGTATACATAAATTCTTGTTTTCATATTTTTAATTTTATAGAAATGAAGTAGATGTACTATTGGTAATAGTATTGATGAAAAAAGACTAATAAAGGAATTACATAACTTTCCTGAGCCCTTGTTCGGCTATATCTTTCACAGGCTGAAGCGTTTTTTTATTGGAAAGAATTGCTTTTATGGATTTAATTGCCTTAGTTTCTTTTTTATCAGTAAGAGTGTTGATCAATACAATTTGGAGAAGTGGTTCAGTTTGATTCCCCAGGGAACTAACCAGCGAATCAATAATCATAGGATCACCCGAAAACTTAATGATTGAATTGAAAGCAGCCAACCGCACATTTATGTTTTTATCTTTATTTAATGTATTGAACAAGGCATAGATAATCGTGTTATCGGGCTTATTGAATTCATCGGCATAATTTACAGCCCTGATGCGGTCACTGGCTGATTCTTCCTTAAGCAATGTAAGGAGCATAGCTTTCTTTATTTCCTTTACTTCTTTTTGAAGATTGGCTATTTCCGTTGTTTTATCGGGAGCAGGTGTTGGTTTTAATTGTAGGCCAGTAAATAGCCCACCGGCTACTAATATAATAGACGCCGCAATACGTACCACAAGCCTGGAAAGATTGACTGGATTGCTTTTTTTCTCCTGTGTATTCTTGATTAAACTAACCGTCGAAACAATATTTAATTCGGATTGTAGCATCGTATTAAAATTTTCACGAAGCCCTGGCCCTGGTTGTTCAAGGTGGCGTGATGAAAGTTCCGAAAACAATTGTTTATACTGACTAAGTTCTTCACGGCAATGTGTACATGTTTCCAAATGCTTCTGAACGGTAGATTGCAAAGAAGGAATCAGTAATTGATCTGCATAATCAATTAATAAAGGTTCTATTTCGATACAATTCATATTAATTGCTAATTATAATTTAAAATAAAGATTTCGTAATTCTTTTATAGCCCGGTGAACCTGCACTTTTACGGTTCCGATGGAAATACCTTTCATTTTAGCAATTTCCGAA
>JBJXDV010000405.1:0-6623 GCA_046153465.1 Chitinophagaceae bacterium | reverse complement strand
CTCTTGTTAACCCACCGGGTACAATTTCAATGCCCGATGGTCCGCATAAGGCGTAAGGCCTGAGATCTACATGCCTGGGTTGAAATTTTCCATCAATGAAACAGGGAACGGTCGATAACTTAATAATGGGTTGAGCAATAAATTCTCTCGGATTATCTATCACAGCTATTTTAAATTTTTCAATCTCCTGTTCATCGGCACTGTTGCCCATCAGCATGCCATAACCACCCGATTGATTGGTTCTTTTCAAAACCATATTATGAATATTGTTAAAAACATATTCTCTTGCTCCGGCATCATTCATATGATAGGTAGGAACATTTGGTAATACAGGTTCTTCGTTCAAATAATATTTAATCATTTCAGGTACAAAAGCATAAACCGCTTTATCATCGGCTACGCCATTACCTACTGCATTTACAATAGCAACTGTTCCTTTACGATAGGCTCCCATTAAACCAGGTACACCCAGGGTGCTATCCGCCCTAAAGCACAATGGATCGAGAAACTCATCATCAATACGCCTGTAAATAACATCCACCTGGTCGAGACCATGGGTTGTTTTCATATACACTTTGTGATTGTTTACTACAAGATCACGTCCTTCTACTAAAGGAATACCCATTTGCCGGGCAAGAAAAGTATGCTCATAATAAGCCGAATTAAAAATACCGGGAGTAAGAATGACTGCGGTAGGATTGCTAACAGGCCTGGGTGATAACGAAAGTAATATTGAATGTAACAGCAAAGGATAGTTGTTAACCATGCGTACATTATTAACCGACAACAAATCGGAGAATAATCGTTTGGTCACTTCGCGGTTTTCGAGCATATAGGATACACCAGATGGGGTGCGCAGGTTATCTTCTAAAATATAAAATTTACCATCTTCCCCCCGAATAAGATCAATACCTGAGATGTGAACATAAATATCAAAGGGTACATGGATGCCGAAAACTTCCCGTGTAAAATGTGGGCAGGAAGCAATAAGCCAGGCAGGAATGATTCCATCATTTATTATATTTTGCTCGTGGTATACATCTTTTAAAAAAAGGTTCAGGGCCTTGAGCCGTTGTTTTATCCCTGATTCAATATGGTTCCATTCTGTGCTTGTGATAATTCGTGGTAAGATATCGAAGGGAAAAATGCGTTCTATTCCAGCATTGTCGCTATAAACGGTAAACGTAATTCCCTGATTCATGAAAAGTTCTCCGGCTAATAAATCTTTTTGTTGCAGGTTCTCAGTAGTTAATGACCCAATTGATTTCAGCAACACTTTATAGGGTTCGCGTACTGCGTCGGGTGACATCATTTCATCCCAGGATTGGGTTCGGGCATAGCCTGCTATCAATTCTTCTGCCGTCATTACAATTAGTTTTAAAACAAAAAGGTTACTGGTCCACTACGGACAAGCAACCTGTTAAATCGAATGTAATCAAAAATGAATTAAGAAGAGTATTTCACGATACCGAAAGGGAACTTATTTTTCAATTCTTTTTTGATTCTGGCCGGCTAAGCAAATAACGGGTCATAAATATACCGGGGCCATTGTTTCCCGGGCTAACAGTAAGTGGCGTTACCTGTTCCAATTTCCAACCTTCCAGCGTATAACTTCTAAGTGTTTTAATAATTTGATCCTCGTTTTCTTTAATGTTTTTGAAATTAATACCCACCAGACTAAAGAGGTTGTTCATCTCGTTTTCTTTTTGAGATCCATCTGAATTGGTGATTAACATTTTTGAGCGGCCAAGGCCTCCTCCAATTACAGATTCAACGGTTGTAATTTGCATAAATTCCTTATTTGATTCGGCTTTAGTATCCTGCGCTTTTGCAGAATAAGCAATGACTATTGAAAGGACGAGGGGTAAAAGAATTTTTTTCATGTTTTATTTTTAACTGTAAAAATATGGGCAAAATTAATTTCAAGTTTTTTTCGACCCATGAAAAGAGTTAAAATGAACTTATATATTATTACCTACTACAAGTTTAAAAATTGTTGAACAACTTTTTCGATGTTGTTAAGTATAGGAATTGTCTAATCTATTTCTAAGATTTTACCTGGAATTTATTTTTGAAGATATTTTTTTAGTTTATTGAGTTACAAAGCAGCATTTAGGATCGTACACTGATCTAATAAATGATTTAATTTTTTATAGTTGGCCAGTGACGAAGGGTATAATCGATGCATTGAATGGCAGCTTAAAATTAATCGGCCAATAATTTTAAAATCAATTGTTTAAGTCTTTGGTTTAGGAAATCGATTGCGTAGATATTTTATCATTAAATTATATTTTATATCTAAATTGCCTTTATTATTACAATGCAGAAACTGCTTTAAAACCCTATCTATTTTATTACCAAAAAACTGGATTTATGCCTAAACTAAAAAGGTTAACGCTCTTATCTTGTTTTCTTTTACTGGTGAGTATGGCTCATTCCCAATCAAGAACCATTACCGGAAAAGTGACATCTGCTTCAAATGAACCACTCGTTGGTGCAACCGTTCTCGTAAAGGGAAATTCAAGAGGAGTTGCAACAGACGTTAGTGGTCGCTTTTCAATTTCTGTTCCTTCTGGTCCGGTCACGCTTGTTGTTTCAAACATCGGATTTGCTCCGGTTGAAAAACAAGTCGCTGCATCGATTTCAGAAATGGATATTGTGCTCTCCGAAAGTCAGGGAGAATTAGAAGGTGTAGTTGTTACTGCCCTTGGTATTTCCCGTCAGAAAAAAACACTTGTGTACGCAACACAAACGGTGAAGACTTCTGAACTAACCGAAGCCCGCGATCCAAACAAAGTAATTAACTCACTTTCCGGTAAAGTTGCAAATGCTGTTATAACTCAGGGATCTGGTGGTCCTGGTAGCGGAGCTCGTATAGTATTAAGAGGAAATCGTTCTATACAAGGTTCAAACAATGCCTTAATTGTTGTGGATGGTGTTCCTATTAGTAATAACACTAATGGAACTGCAGGTAGCGACTTTGGTTCTGTAAACGGATCGGATGGTGCGTCAAGTATTAACCCGGATGATATAGAATCTGTAAACGTTTTGAGAGGTGCATCTGCTGCCGCCCTTTATGGTAGCCAGGCAGGAAATGGTGTAATTGTAATTACTACAAAAAAAGGAAAGAGTGGTAAAATGGCAGTAACGATCAACTCGGGTGTTGCCGTTGAATCTGTATTTTCACTTCCAGAATTTCAAAATAGTTATGGCCAGGGTAACGGTGGTGTTCTTTCAGGAACCTCGGGTGAAAGTTGGGGAGCAAAAATGACTGGCCAGTCTTTTACCAATCATCTGGGTCAGGCATCAACTTATTCTGCGCAACCCGATAACGTAAAAGATTTTTTTCGCCAGGGAGTAAGTTTTAATAATTCAATTGGTATTACCGGCGGTAGTGAAAGAATGCAAACTTATTTGTCGTATACTAATAACCAAATTCAGGGAATTATCCCGGGCAATAATCTGAGCCGTCATACAATAAACCTTAGAATAAGTAATCAAATCAGCAGCCGGTTTTCTACCGATGCAAAAATTACTTATTTGTTACAAGATATTAAGAACAGGCCCCGTACAGGTGAAGAAAATTCACCGGTAAGTAATATCTATAACCTGGCTCGTAACATTCCAACCAGTGTTGCCAAACAGTCGGAACAATTAAACAATGTGGGTATTCCAACTCCTACTACTTTTCCTTCTACGTTAAGTTCTATTTACCAAAATCCTTATTGGATTATAGACCGTACTTCTATTAATGAATCAAGAGATCGTTTGATTGGTTTTTTAACCGCTAAATTTAAAATCACCAGTTGGTTAACTCTTTCGGGAAAGGCAAATTTGGATAAAACCTTTGATCGTGGCGAAACAAAAATTTCTGAAGGAACGATTTTGTATTCAAGATCAGGTGGAGAATATTCAAAAGGGAATATTGAGGTTACGGAGAAGTGGTTTGACGCGATGCTGGAAGGAAATAATACGATCACCAAAGATCTTAAAATCAACTATCGGGTAGGGGGTATTTTCCAGGATAGCAAGTTCGATGCAAATTCATCGTCCGCAGGTGGTTTAAATATCACTAATAAATTCAGTATGAATTTCGCTAAAAGCCCTGCCGTTAGTTCCGGATTTACGCAGGTTCAAACGCAATCTGTTTTCGGTCAGGCAAACCTTTCCTTTAAAGATGCGATATACTTAGATTTGAGTTTGCGTAATGACTGGGATTCCCGCTTACCAGCGCCCCATTCATTTTTATATCCTTCTGCAGGAGTTTCTGCAATCTTATCGGACCTGTTTACATTGCCAACTACATTATCTTTTCTGAAGGCTAGCATTAATTACGCCGAAGTAGGTAATGGTGGGCGATTTGGTTTATTGAATTCCGTTTATAATTATGGCCAGGGTGCTGGAAATGGTTTTTTACAAATCAGTTCTACGCTTCCATTGCCCGGTTTAAAACCTGAAATTGTAAAGAACCTGGAATTTGGAGTGGAAGCAAGATTTATGAATAACCGAATTGGTTTTACGGCTACTTATTATAAGAGTAATTCGTTTAACCAATTGTTGCAGGTAGCTTTACCAGTAGCTTCTGGTTTTTCAAGCAAGTATATCAATGCTGGAAATATTCAGAATACCGGAGTTGAATTCGTGGTGGATGGATCTCCGTTGCAGGGTAAAGACTTTAAATGGAATGTTACTTTTAATTTAGCTATGAATCGTAGTAAAGTTGTTTCATTAAGCGATGAAGTAAAGATTTTCTACCTGGGTGGTGGATTTGGACGATCAGCAACTCCGGTTGTTGAAGAAGGAAAAGCCTCTGGTGATTTGCTTGCTTTCAAATGGGCAACCGATGCTAAAGGAAACAGAATTGTTACGGCCGATGGTAAGCCGGCAACTACTCAGGAACAGAGTTTTATTGGTAATTTTAATCCAAAGGCAACCTTCGGTCTGACCAATACGTTTGAATATAAATCCTTCTTTGTTCGCTTGTTAGTTGATGGTCGATTTGGAGGAACCATTGTTTCAGGAACAGAAATGAATTTGGCATTTAGCGGAATTCCGAAAGTTACTGAGTCAAAAAGAGAAGGAGGATGGAATTTGGGTGGTGTGAATGCAACCGGTGCGCCGGTGTCAGCCACCATCACTTCACAAGATTTCTGGCAAATAGCCTCCGGTAAACGTTATGGAAATGGAGAATTTTTTGCTTATAATGCAACTAATGTGAGGGTTCGGGAGTTATCACTAGGTTATGAAATTCCAGTAAAAGGTCTTAAAATTGTGAAAGCAGCAAAATTATCATTAGTAGGTCGCAATTTATTTTGGCTTTACAGAGGAAAGTCTTTGTTGGATATCCCGGGCCTCGGTACACGGAAAATGTGGTTTGATCCGGATATGAGTCTTGGTAACGGTAATTTTCAAGGTGTAGAGTACGGTACATTACCATCTACCCGCAGTTTGGGTGTTAATTTACAAGTAACATTTTAATATAAATATCTAAATACGAATTAATATGAAGAGAATCACCATTTTTAACCGGATGCATATTGCACTCTTATGCTGCAGTATTCTTCTTTGGTCTTGTACCAAAAAATATGCTGAAATAAACACTGATCGAAATTCTGTTGCAACGGTTGGTTCTGCAGAGCTACCCTTTCTTTTTGCAAAGGCTCAATCTACTGCGGTTCCTAATATTTGGCAATACCAAATTGCACAGAATCTTTTTGCTGATCAGTATGCTCAATATTTTGCCTGCACTGCTACCTATTTCCCGTCGGATAGATTGAATATTCGCATGGACTGGGTAGGTGCCGCATTCAATCCACTTTATACGGATATGATGCCTCAGTTGCAGTCGATATTTAAAGCATCCAATCCAGCTAGTGCTGAATATGCGTTGGCAAATATTGTATGGGTGCTAGGATTTCATCGGGTAACCGATTATTGGGGACCGATCCCTTATTTTAAGGCAGGTGAACCAGGTAAGTCTGTACCTTATGATGCGCAGGATAAAATATACGATGATTTCTTTAAAAGACTAACTGCCGCAGTTACTGTTTTGAAGGGAAAGACAAGTGAAACTCCGTATGGAAATTTCGACCTTGTTTTTTCTGGTGATGTAAATAAGTGGATCAAATTTGCTAACTCATTGCGGTTACGCCTTGCATTGAGAATTTCAAAAGTTGACCCTGCACGTGCTAAAACAGAAGCTGAAGCGGCCTATGCTGCCGGAGTAATGTCGACTAGCCCTTCCGATGATGCTTTGATCAAAAAAAGCACCACTGGTGCTGATAATAATGGACTATCCATCATGTCTGATTGGAACGAGTTCCGTATGAGTTCCAGTATGGAATCTGTATTAAAAGGATATGATGATCCACGTTTGAAAGTATATTGGCTTCCTGCAGGTGCTACTAAAACCAATCCAAATGGAACTGGCCAGTATGAAGGGTTAAGAAATGGACTTACCTCAACCCAATTAACAGATGCAAAAAATGCAGCTACGGCTAATTCTAAAGTTGGTAAACGTTGGTCATCTCCCGATTTTGCCGGTGAAGATAAATACCTGGAAACACCACAGAATATTATGTCTGTTGCCGAGTCTTATTTCAATCGTGCTGAAGGTGCTTTAT
>JBJXDV010000404.1:0-5834 GCA_046153465.1 Chitinophagaceae bacterium | reverse complement strand
GCTAACATCGGAACGCAATTAATAAAAGACGGAGTAAAAGCGGTTATTGTTTCGGGATGGGAAGTGGACGATAATGCCGCCCTGGAATTTGCTAATATATTTTATCAACGAATGCTGGATAACAATGATTCGTTCGGAGATGCAGTAAAAATTGCAAGAGAGCGAATTTATAATAATTACCGCTATTCAAATACCTGGGGTGCCTTTCAATGCTATGGCGATCCTCATTATAAATTTAATGTTCCTGTTACTAAAAAAGAAAACCCTGGATCAACGAGGCGTGCGGGAAAACTAGCTCAACAAATAGAAAATGAATTAGATGATATCATTAGTAAATCAGAAATCACTTTTTATAACCAGGATGATTTATATAAACATTTGCTATTGGTTTCCGAAGATATCAAAAACAACGAGATAAAAACGCCTGAAATAAAAGAAAAAGAAGCATCGGCCTATGTCGAATTCAGCGAATATAAAATTGCGATAGATATTTTTGTAAAGCTATTCAATGAAGACAAGGCCAATTATTCCGTTACCTCACTGGAGAAGTTCCAAAATATTTTATCAAAGCAAATGCTAAAAGAATATAGGACGGATCCAAAAAATGCCAGGTTGTACTTAAAGGGTATTGATAAATCGATTGATAATTTAAATAAGCTGGCTGAAATTTCAGAAACGCCCCGGCGATTTATATTAATGGGAAGTGCCTACAAACGCAAAGCGTATATCATCAAAGAAACAAAAGCACGGATAAAACTGTTAGAAAAAGCAGCCCTCTATTATCAGAAGGCGTGGAAGCTTGCAGGAGAAACTGAATTGTATGCTTATGCGAATTGGGTTATTCTTGAAGCAATCATCTTTCAATTACAAGGACATAAATGGGTTAAGAAAATTAGCGCGCAGAAATACGAGGTTCCCGACCTGGCGACGATAAAAAAAACAATCCATCAATTACAGAAAAAAGAACAAAGCCAGGATCCTGACTATTGGGATATGACGGTAAGTGCAACAGCGGAATTGAGTTTATTGCTATTAACTGGCAGTCCCGGTATTGACACCGTAAGCAATAAATTTATTGAGCTCTGGCAAAAAGCAGGTTCAAAAAACAAGAAAAATGTACAATTGGAATTATTGGAATTGCTTGTTGAATTCTACAATTTTCCCAAAGGCAAAAAAATACAGGATAAACTAAAACAGGTAAAAGAAACGATAAAGAAAGCAATTTAAAAAGAATGCCAACTCCTTCGAGTTGGCATTCTAGCTAATAAGGGTCATTTAATCGTCATCATCATCTCCATCGTGATGCTGATCATCGTCATCATCATGATCATCATCATCAACTTCAACTAATTTGAATATTTTACCAGTATTGCCAGTTGGCCCAAAAATACTGGAAGTTGTAAGATATACTTCTCCCTTACGATCTTGCCCAAAACCTTTTAGCAACATCCCTAAATCATTTGGATAACTTTTCAATACTACTTCTTCGTACGACCATTGGCCATTGCTCATTGGCTTTGCAATAAATAGCTCCCCGCTGCGTGTTGTTTGTGATTGTGAATAGGATCCAAATAAATATTTTCCTTTAAATCCGTCAATATCACTTCCCCGGTATACATTACCTCCAATAACCGCAATTGATTTGCCGCCGGCGGGGTTTCTAAAATTGTTCTGTACAATTACAGGATCGACCAATGGATTTCCAAAATTATCAACCGTTGGGCAACTTGGGAATGGGTTGGTAGAACCGGCCGCATTAAAACAAGAAATACCTTCTTTAACATTCCATCCATAATTTCCTCCCTTCTTAATAACATTTATTTCTTCAAACATTAATTGGCCCACATCTCCAACTATTAAATCATTATTGCCTTTCATATCAAAGGAAAAACGATATGGATTTCTTAACCCATAAGCATATACTTCATCCAATCCGGGTTTTCCTACAAATGGATTTGATGTAGGAATTCCATAGGGCATACCACCGTCAACATCTATCCGTAAAATATTACCGAATAAATTTGATTCTATGTCCTGCCCGTTGCCGCCGGCATTTGGAAGGTACCAATCTGCTACATGTCCAAGGTTGATATCGTTTGCGCCACCTCCGTCACCAATAGCAATATATAAGTAATCATCTTTGGGTCCAAAAGCGATAGTTCCACCATTGTGGTTTCCCTGCGGATCATCAATTTCAAGTACGGGTCTTTCGGAATTAACATCAGCCAAATTTTTATCCGAACCAGATACCCGGAATTCAGAAACGCGGGAAAGGTTATTCCATAAAGCTCCGGGCGCTGGTCCACCGGGTCGCGGTAATGTTTGATAATACACATAAAATTTACCATTGCGTTTGTACTTCGGGTGGAAGGCTAAACCTAATAGTCCTCTTTCATCTGAATTCGGATTAAGCGTTATCAATTTACGGGAGATATCAAGAAATGGAGCAGCAAGCCTGTTTCCAGTCCGGTCAATAATCCAAATTTTTCCAATTTG
The DNA here is from genome assembly GCA_046153465.1 of Chitinophagaceae bacterium. GTDB lineage: Bacteria > Bacteroidota > Bacteroidia > Chitinophagales > Chitinophagaceae > Endoryza. Next base: position 3,338 of record JBJXDV010000404.1, on the reverse strand, counting down.
ATCAATAATAAAAAGTCGTTTGTCATCTTCTTCGCCGGTGGTAACAACGCCTAACGGTGCCGTCAGGTTGTCGGCAATTAATTTTAAGTCGACTGGTTTCGATCGATGACCATCACTATTGGTTTGTAACTGATCGTCTGTAAAATCTTTCTTCGTGAAATCCTTTTGACAAGATTGAAAGATCATAAAGAAAATAAGAAAAGAGGCTGCATTATACATCGAAGAATGGGTTATAGGCAGACGTGCCGGCAAGAATCCGTTAGTTGGTTTCATATCAGATGGTTTTAGTTAAAATGGTAAACTATTCTACGAAGAGTGGGGGTACTGTATTTATTTTCGAAGAATAAATACCAAAGGTTGCCTTTAAATAAAAATATTTTTCTGAGGCGCAAGGAGTGCGTGTTAAAATGGAGATGCGGTTGAATATATCGGGGCATTTAATTGTTCACCAACGAGCATGTTACAAAAGAGGTATAAAAACGAAAGCCCTTGTTGTTGCAGGGCTTTCAAAATTTTAGTATGAATACTTATTACTTTGCCGGAATAATTACTTTTTCCAATTTCTTTTCTTTGCAAAGTGCGTTAAAATCAGCAACATCTTTTGCCAATATTCCATTAATCGATGATTTTAATTTTTGCCAATCATTGTTTAATTTCTCATACTGCTGAAGTTGACCCGAGGTAACGAAAGGAGTATTCGTATCCGATTCTCCTTTTACGAAAATATAATCAGCACTAATCTTATTGATGAAATTAATGATGTCGTCATTACTCTGTGCTTTATTTTGCACGATCTCATCTTCCCATTGTTGAAGTTTGGTAATAATTTTTTTGCCGGAATCGACTATCACTTTTAAATCGCTATTATCTTTTAGTAACTCTACCACTTCATTTATTTGCTTCCGTATTTTACGAATGCGTAAAACAGTCTCATGAATTTCTTTTATACCCGATTCAATCTTTTCACCTAAATTCTGTTGCGCAGCATATTCAGTGGCAGGTGCGTTGATCCTTGGATCTGGTAAAATTTTGAATGAAACTTTCTTCTCTATGTTCCCGTATTTAAATAAAGCGGTATAAATTCCTGGTGCAGCCTTTCTACCATCATAAGCACCTTCAATATAAACTGAAGGAACACCCGGAAGAGTAGGGTACCTCATATTCCAAACAAAGCGATTCAATCCAGCACCCTTTGGTAAAACAGGATTGGGTGATGGCCCACCTGGAAATGCAACAAAATGTTCATCTTCTTTATCATTGTAATGACGAACAATAGTTCCTTTTTCATCTAAAATATCAAGGGTTAATGCAACCGTTGTATCTTTTTTCTCAGGTAACTGGTAAAAAATTACTACGCCGGTTGATGGGTTAGTTCCGCTTGTTCCGCTTGTTTCTTCCTCTTCATCTTCGGGTGACGAAGAATTATCCAATGCACTGTAACCCGACACTCTATATGCATCTTCCGGAGTATAAACAACTAACTCATTTTTATTGTTCTTAGGGTCATAATAACGAAGTAAGGGTAAATCATCCAATACCCAGAACGACCGCCCCATAGTAGAAGCAAGCAAATCTCCATGATGAACTTTTAAATCTGTGATCGGTGTCACCGGGAAATTCAACTGTAGTTGATTCCATTGTTTGCCGCCATCATAGGAAATATAAAAACCCGTTTCTGTTCCGCAGTATAACAGGTCCTTTCGAACATCATCTTCACGTATTGCCCTTGTATAAGCACCAGTAGGTATGCCATTATTTATTCGGGTCCATGTTTTACCGTAATCAGTTGTTTTGTATAATGCAGGTGTAAAGTCATTAAATTTATAGCGGGTCGTTGCTATATATGCGGTGGCTTTATCGAAGGGAGATACTTCAACACAATTCACCAAACATTCCTCCATTCCAACAGGCGTTACATTGTTCCATGTTTTACCACCATCTCTGGTTAAGCTAACAATACCATCATCACTACCGGTCCAAAGCACTCCTTTTTCGTGGGGCGATTCTTTCACATAAGCAAGTGTGCAATAGTTTTCTCCACCTGCCCCTTCGTTTGTATAGGGATAACCGCTAATACCCATATGGGCAGTATCATGACGGGTAAGATCAGGTGAAATTACCTCCCAAGATTTACCGAAGTCAGTAGTTTTGAAAAGGCGGTTACCTGCATGATAAAAAGTATTGGGTTCGTGTTGCGACCAGATAATGGGAGCGTTCCAATTAAATCGATACTTCATATCCTTCGGTTGAAGAGATTGATATTGAATAGGCGCCACCATAATTGACCTTTCTTCTTCTGAATTTCTATCCTTTACACCTATTGTTCCCTGGTAGCTTCCTCCCATTACATAACGGGGGTCATCTGGATTAAATGCAAGAAAAGCACTTTCGCCACCAGCGGAAGAAACCCAATTCTTTTCACCAATAGAATAACCAGATGTATTTCTGCTTGCAATCATTACCGATGAATTATCCTGCTGTCCACCGTATATATTATAAGGAAAGAGATTATCTGCATTCACCCGGTAAAATTGAGCGGTTGGTTGAGTATTCTGTGCGCTCCAGGTTGCTCCCTGATTAAATGTAATCGCTGCACCACCATCATTGGAGATCACCATATTTTTATTGTTATTAGGGTTGATCCATAGTTGGTGGTAATCGCCATGGGTTCCTCGTATATTGCTCCAGGTTTTTCCACCATCAATTGATTTTAATCCTGGTGAGCTCAGCACATAAACAATATTTTCATTTTGCGGATCCGCGAATACTTCAATATAGTACCAGGCCCTTTGTACAAGTCGGTGATCTTTACTAATTCGGCTCCATGTTTTACCCGCGTCCATCGAAACAAATAAACCACCCTGTTCTTTTTCCGTATCACTTTCAATAAGCGCATATACTTTTTCGCTATTCGCTTTGGAAACAGCGATACTCATCTTTCCTAATTCCTTTGGCAGGCCTTTTTCCATTTTGGTCCACGATTCACCTCCGTCTGTAGATTTATACAAACCACTCCCTTTACCACCACTGCGCATTTGCCATGGCGTACGCCGATGGTCCCACATAGCTGCATATAAAATTCTTGGATTGTTCATGTCCATGCTTAAATCTGCACAACCCGTATTTTCATCGATATATAAAATCTTTTTCCAATTGATGCCACCATCAGTTGATTTATAAATCCCCCGGTCTTCGCTACCGCCATTTAATGCTCCTTGTGCAGCTACATAAACAACCTCCGAATTTTGTGGATGGATACGTATATATGAAATCTGCCTGGTTAAATCCAATCCCATTTTTTTCCAGGTTTTACCTGCGTCAGTCGATTTATAAACACC
>JBJXDV010000403.1:0-16480 GCA_046153465.1 Chitinophagaceae bacterium | reverse complement strand
CCGTCGATGTCCTTCTGCTTTGAGGTTTTTAATTCCATTTCCAGTTTTCTTGTGTAACATAGTTGCCTGATAAATACCTGTAAAAAAGAAGGATTGAATGCTGCTATTGAAATACATTCGGTTGCTCCGGCAGCAATCGTTTTGTTATATGAGTTAGAGTTTAACGTCGGACCTAAAAGAACAATTGGTAATTGTTGTTTTGTTTTCCTTATTTTTTTAAGAAATGGCAGCGATAGTTCTGCTGTCTTTTTTATGCCAACAAAAAAAACATCAATATTTTCTGACGATAATTTAGCAATGCATTCCTCAAGATGTTTTGAAAACAGAAACTGACAGTTCATCTCCTTTTTCAAAAGAGAAACATTTATCATTCCTGAAAGGACTGATTCCTTATCGTACACTAAAATTTTGAACAAGGTTTGTTTCATTTTACAGACCCGCTGTTTTGAAATAGCCTATTTATAAAATTAATCAGTTCGTTAAATTCAATCCTTTTTTCTATCCATTTGAAAATCGGCTCGTCATATTGAAATTACAAAATAACAACTATTCATGATTCTTGTCAACGATTTGAATGGCGCATCACCGTTAAACCCTTTCCGCTTGGCCATCCTCATCCATCACTTTCTTGCTGAGAACCATAAGTAATTACTATTAGTTATAAAAAAAGGCTTCCCTTTTATTCAAACTATAATATAGGAACCTTATTGTATGAACGAATGCAAACACCGAAAGTTCTTTAACAAGCCTGTTTAAACAGGGGGTTACAATAATGAGAAATTGAATCACTCAGTGAATGCAACGATTTATTTTTCTATAAAATTCAAATCTCTGCCAAACGATTCTTTTGTAAAAAGTACAGCCACAAAACCGGTTCCCATTACGATGATAGCTGTTGCCCAGGCGCCGGTTAAGTAATCATCAAAAATAAGATTACTTCGGAGAAACTGAAAAATGATTAATAAGATGGGCACAAACCCTCTTACTAAATTAGGAATAGAGATAGCAGCCGTTGCTCTTAAATTAGTACCAAATTGTTCGGCACTCATCGTAATGTACATAACCGACATACCTGCTCCAAAGCCAAGCCCCATACATATTATATACATAGCATTTGTACTACCACCTCCCTTTAAAACAAAAAATAATAATAGAAATATCGACGTGATCGCATAATAGATATAGAGTGTTTTCTTTCGGCTTTTTAAATAGTTGCTTAGCAGGCCGGCTCCTACATCACCAAACGCTAAGGCTACATAGTTAAGCATAAGTGCTTTGGGTAAATCAAAACCAACTATACCAAACTGACGTGCAAACTCATCCGAAAAACCAATGATAACCCCAACAATAAACCAAACGGGTAACCCAATTAAGATTCCCCGGAGATAGCGAAAAAACCGATCGCTATTATTGAATAGCATTAAAAAATTACCCATTGGGGCCTGTGTATTTTTTGATTGAGTATACATCAGGCTTTCCATTACCCGTACCCGCAAAAATAATAATGCAAGCCCCATTCCGCCTCCTATAAAATAGCAGACACGCCAATTTTCGTCACTAAATTTATAAACAAAGTAGGCAGTAACCGTACCCAACACACCACTGGTAGCAATGATCGAAGCGGCAATACCTCTTTTTTCTTTTGGTAATAATTCGCTGGTGATGGTTATACTGGCACCCAATTCCCCCGCCAACCCCAACCCGGTAATAAACCGAAGCCAGGTATATTGATGTATATCGTTTACAAATCCATTCGCAATAGTAGCTAAAGAATAAAGAAGTATCGATCCAAATAAAACACTTTTTCTTCCTTTTTTATCGCCAATTATTCCCCAAATAATACCACCAATAGAAAGGCCAATCATTTGCCAGCTTACCATGTTTTCGCCAATATTTTTTAATGCATTGGCAGGCACCCCAAGTTCAGTAACACTTTTAATTCGTACAATACTAAAAAGCAACAGATCATAGATATCGACAAAAAAACCCAATGCACCTACTATGACCGGTAGAGAAAAGAGACCATATTGTTTTTGATGCATGATAGGTTTTATTGTATTGAAAGATATAGATTTTTTTAATAAACATGGTAAAGCAATTAAGACTTGAAGTAAATATTTTTTCTGAAAAAGCCAATTGATTTTTAAAAGAATTGATAAAGCTTATAGTTTATGAATCAATGTAAAAAAAAATTAAAATATCGAAAAATAACTAACAAAATTCTTGTATTATTTACTCATCAATTATGGGTTACTTAATCGAAAAATGCCAATTTAAATGCCACTTGTTTGTATTTAGCAGCCTGGAAAATACCGTTGCACTCCAAAAGTTATTCAAAACCGGTTCCACTGTGGAAAGAGTAGAAAATCTATATAATTTATTACTAGAAAAATTATTAATTGTATTTACAGTAATCATTCAACAACATAAAATGTTGAATGGAGAGGGAGAACTTGTTTAATATTTCAAGGGGGTGAATTTTTTAACAATAACTATAAATATTTTTTTATGAAGATTGCTAACTCTTCATACCCTTTATTATTGGGATGAAGGCCATCTAAAAATAGAGATTCATCAATCTTTTTCTCCTTGTTTAAAAATAATGCCCCAGCGTCTCCATATCTAACTTTTATTCTATTCGTCATCAATGAAATGGCTCTGTTCAAAAGAACAATTCGTTCTTCAAATTTTCTTCGGGGAAGAATTCCCATTATTAGTACTGATGCAGCAGGTTGTTTGGATTGAATAGATATAATTAAATTTTTTAACCCACTTACAATTTCATCGTTTGAATTAAATTCTAAGTTGTTTGTGCCAATCATTAATACAATTGTATTGGGGGTAAAGCCATCTAACTCCCCGTGCTGAATCCGCCATAATACATTCTCGATCCTATCCCACCCAAACCCCATATTAACAATATTCATGGAATCAAAATGTTTCTTCCATGAATTGGCTCCATTAACAATAGAAGCATTTGGATTGCCACCCCAAAAATGCGTTATTGAATTGCCTATAAAAACTATTTTAGGTGATTGCTTACTGTTATAGGCTATTACTTCCTGGTGGCGGGTTTCCCAATCATATACGGATGCGTCCCTTCGTTGGCGAATGGGTATTGTAGTAGAGCTATTACCTGAATGTTCTTTTAATAGTTGCCTGATTTTTTTTTCATAGGCTTCCGCATATTGCATCATTCCTAGATCATTGGGATGCACGCCATCTACCATTGATTCAATATTCAGATTAATTTCCACTTTAGATAAACGGTAAATATTTTTTACACCTTTTGCTAAAAGAGAATCAAATACCTGTTGACAGGCACTATTAACCGCCTGGTATTCTTTTTTTCGGATTTCATTGGTTCCCTCCTCTGTATATCCTGCATGATCAGTTAAAAGAATAGGTACTCCGGGCTTCCTTCTTTGCAGTGTTTGAATCGACTCAATTATTCTTTTTTTCAATTCTGCCGGGGTAAATGTACCGGGAACCATATTCGGTAAACAATCCAGCACATAAATCGTTGCATCAATTTCAGATACCAAATCAATCATCTCTTTTTCTAACCTTCCATTGCCCGAAAAGCCCAGGTTAACAACAGGCCTATCCAATTTTCTTTCCAATATAGACGTCCATGCAAGCCCTGGCCTGCTGGCACAAGCCCCCTGGGCTATAGATGTTCCATAAACTACTATTGGTTTCTCAAGTCTTACAGGAAGTGGATAAAAAATAGAAGTTTCAGGAACCAATATTTCTAACCATTTTATTGAATTGTATAAGGGAAGGTACAATGTGTATTCCCTGTTAGCTACATGTTGATCGTAGCCAACCAGGTTTTTAAATTTGTAAACAATAGTATCGCCAAAAGAAAATTTACCGGCAGCCCATTGCCAGTTTCCATCAATCGTTTTGGAATATAAATCAATGCCACTTACACCGGTAGCAGGCATATGGGGCATTTGAAGTGTTCCTCCCACCATATATCTTATAATTATTTCCGTTGCGTTTGATCGAAACCTGATACTTAAACCAGCGGTATGTTGAGATAGATCCCATACGTCTTTTCTCACAATCGTTTCAGCTTTTATAGGAAGACGCTGATAAAAATTTGCGCTGTTTTGTTTCCATCCCTGGCCTTCGAGTACCTGTGTTATATCATTAGAAGGGTTCCATATTTGATAGGATACCGGTTTTTGCGAAAAAGATCGAATGAGGAAAAGAAAAGTGAGTGCAGAAAGAATAATTTTTTGTTTCATCTTGAAAATATTTTGCATGGCATTCAAAAATACCGACGAACATAATACTAAAGAAACATATTATCCTTAAAGATATTCGCATTTTTACGACGATAAACAAAAAATATTGTGGATAAGAAACAAGGTATTTTTCGGAAATGAAAAGTAAACCTCTTTTTAATTTTTGCAGAGCAGAAAAACAAAGGGAGGAAGAATGGTGTTGCAAATCACAGGTTCGGTGATTAATGACTTTGAACTTATTTTATAGGTAGTGAGATTAGCAACTTCATAGATTTTTGAATCAATGATGGAGCGTAACAACAATACTTTACTAAATATTTTTGTATACTCTTTAAGTAACCACTCCTCGTTTTCGTCGCTTTCGAGAATAAGAATTTGCTGATATTTTGATAAGTATGATTTCATCGCGTAATTCTAGAACTTATAACGACCTAATAGGTCTCCCGTATTTACTAAATAACAACTTTTCCAAGACAACACCAATAATTTTTATTCTTTTGGGTTGTTAAGAACGTTTTGGTAATTCATTTATTTCTGATTTACTGAATTCCTGCTGACTGCCCAGACCTCATGTCGTTGTACATGTCATGCATAATCGACAAATGCGGTGCTGTTAGCAGTGCCAACCCAACAAAAACATACAACAGAATCGATTGAATATTCAGAATAAGTGAGCCTGCATAGGCTAAAATACCAATACCAATAAATGCCAGAAGGCTGTAGACAACTATTTGTTTGTAAACGAGAGAAATTGAATATTGATTATTCTTCTTTAAATAGGATAATATATTGTTCAAAGATAATACTGAATGCCATAGTACAAAATAAAACGTAAACCCTGCCATTAATGGCAAATTATAGATAATTAAAATAATAAGGGCATACTGAATAAGGAATTTACTGCTAGGATATTTTTTTCGGTCGTTCGTTAAAAAATACAGGAAAGAACTTATTACAAAGAATAATTCACAAAGAGACAACAATGTATACCTGTGTTTTTCTACCCAGTACAGTGATTGACGGTACTCCCTCTTTCCTGCAAATTGTTCTATGATTGGTTTTACCTCGTCAAAACGATGAAATAACAGCACCGCTAAAATCGTTAAGCCATAACTGGTGACAAATAGTTTACCTGGAAGTCCAGAGGTTTTAAATTCATACAAATCTGTTTCACCAAAATGATAAGCAGCGCAAACAATGAAGAGTATTAGCCCTATTGCAGGAAGAAACCATAGTATGATTCCAAACACAAGGAGCTTAGATAAATAAGCAGTAAAGAAATTTAGCTTGGAGAAAATTTTTTTTTCTGAGAAAGCTTTTTGTGATGCAACTAATAAATCAGCAGCGCCGTGAGGTATGCCAACCAGCAATATTCCAACGAAGAATGCCGAGTATTGTGTTACAGTTGACACGGGGAAAATAAACTGATCGATAATTAATACAATAACCCCCGCTCCGATGAAAATAGATCTTAGCATACAAAGTTTTGTAATAACACTAATACTTCGTCAACTATTAAACGATACTTGCAAACATTCATTCTCATTCTATCAAAATCATATAGAAGTACAATACTTATTTAATTGTATTGTACTTCTATAGAACTTCTAGGCAGTAGCGGTAGTCTTTTCCGACTGTGCCAATGCATAAATCACCAATCCAAATCCAATCTTATTAATTGCATCTCCTATATTATAAACGATATCCAGAGATACACCTTCCAATACTTTCATTCCAAACAAGCCACCTTCGGTACCTGCAATATAGCCTATTGGATAAATTGCCCAACCAACCAATACAAACCAACCTAAGTATTTGTTAGCTTTTGCAACGGCTGGGCCCGCATTGTTGGCCAGTTTCGCTACATCTCCAAACCAAATCAGATATACAATATAGAAATAACCAATACTACTCACAAAACCCCAAATCCAACTTTGCTTTTCGGCAGGATGAATTGCTTCTCCAATATATCCTGTAACCAACATGAACACAGCAGCGAAGATCAACTTCCATAATAAACTGATTTTAGCCCCGGCTTTTTTCGTAATCAAATAAAACTCCACACACATAAGGGGTACGGTTAGAAGCCAGTCTACATAGCGGAAAAACGTTGGCGACTGTCCGGTAGCGAGATTGTAATCACGCATGTAATAATAATGTACTGCCGCAATAAATGTAATAATACCTGAGATAAGAATCGATGTTCGCCATTTCTTATCCATATTATACATTTCAAAAAAGAAAAAAACCGAGGCGCCGAGCATAGCCATGCATCCAATAAAGAATGTAAAAGCCACATAATTGTCGTTAGAGATTGGTTGAATCTCAAGAAAAAAATTAAACATTTTTAATTTAATTTAAATGATAAAAGGGGTGAATTTGAGCGTTAATTAAATCTCCATTTTTATTTTATTCTTGTAATAATTTCTTACAAACGCATTTCAAGTAAGTTTTGTTCGCTTAAACGTTTATTAAAATAATAGTTTGAAAAAAGTAAGTGTTTTTGTGCTATGATGATCTAGATTCCAAACGTTTTGTTTAAACACTTTCAATGAGCATTATTTGTTGGATGACGATTGCTGCCCCCATATTACCAAAGATGTTGTTTACCAAACATGCGGCGATTCAATTAAGCAAAACTATTTTCTACCTTTATGGTTATTCATCAGTTAGCGTTTCAAACAACAGGCATCGGAAAAGCTTGAACCGCTAACTCCAACAATTGGATAATGAAAGAAAAAGTATTTTTATCAGCTAGCTGGGAATATTTAGCAATGTTTAATTATGTAGTGGATCCGGCAATCCTGCATCCCTATCTCCCACCTTATACCGAAGTTGATTTATTTAATGATAAAGCTCTGGTGAGTGTTGTAGGCTTTATGTTTAACAATACCAGGATAGCAGGAATTAAATGGCCGGGTCATACAAATTTTGAAGAGGTTAATCTTCGTTTTTATATTAAACATTTTGATGGAAAGCGATGGAAACGGGGAGTAGCTTTTGTTTCAGAAATCGTTCCCAGACCCATCATAGCAGTTACTGCAAACTTATTATACAACGAACATTATAGCACCTCTAAAATGTTTCATAATATTCGCATCCTGCACAACGAGTTATTGGTAGAATACAATTGGAAAAAAACAAACCAAAAGTGGAACTCAATGGAAATAGTTGCGGGAACAGCATTAATGGATATAATGCCTGGCAGCGAAGAGGAATTTATTTTTGAGCACTATTTTGGATACAATCAACTTAAAAAAAATATCACTATTGAGTATGCGGTTGAACATCCTCGTTGGCAGGTTTACCCCATTCACATATCTGCATTAAAATGCGATGTGAAAAGCTTGTACGGAACTTCCTTTGTTCCATTTATTGAAGGAATTACTCCCGAGTCGGTATTTCTTGCTAAAGGGTCCGAAGTGATTGTGCGCAAACCTCTTAAAATAACGACCGGGCATGTGGATCCTGCATTAAGTAAGACGCATAAATAAAATATTAACACAAAGTTGCTTTATTATTACAGGTGTTTTGCTATTTTCAATAGAACACCAATACTAATTAATAAAACTGCTTTATGAAATACTTCTTTATTTGCCTTTTTTGCTTTTTTTATTCATTAAATAATTTAGTAGCCCAACAAATCGATAAAAAATGGATTGATAAAACAGATAGCCTTTATGGGTACTATGCAATAATAAAACCTAGCTCTGGCCATATTCAGGGGGCTCTTATTTTGATAGATGGCTTTGGGGGAAATGCTGATAATTTTTTAACAGAAACAAAAATTCATAACGTTGCGTCAACCAATGATATTCTGACGGTATGTATCCCGAACGGAGGTCGGTTATATTTAGACTCGTCGATGACTCAATTGCTAAACCAAATTTCCTCGGATATCAAAACTGAATATGCCCTAAAGAAAAATCAATTTGCTATTGGTGGCATGTCGTCTGGCGGCACCATTGCCTTGCGGTACGCTGAGCTATGCAACCAATATCCGAGTCAATATCCGATTCAACCCGGTGCCGTTTTTAACGTGGATGGCCCTATTGATTTAATCCGTTTATATAAATCGTCTGAGCGCGACTGGAATAAACGAACCGGCGATTGGTGGTTATACGAATCGAAAATGATTATTGATCGACTCAAAGCGGAATTGGGAGACCCCGACATCGACATGAGTAAGTACAAAAAGGTTTCTCCCCTGCTGGCCGACAGTAAAGACTCGACTAATGAATCATCGTTAAAGCATATTGGCGTACGCACCTATCATGACGTGGATGCTGACTGGTTTATAAAAAACAGGAGAAGAAGTTTGTATGAAACCAATCTTTTGGATGGATCCGAATTGATTAATCGTCTCTATGCAAATGGTAATCTCGAGGCGGAATTTATGCGTTCGAAAATTCCGGGGCAGCGAAGTAACGGTCAGAAACACCCGCATTCTTGGAACATCGTGGATGAAATTGACCTTGTTCAGTGGATAAAAAAGCAATTACAATTTTACCCCGAACATATTAAACCGTCATTTTATTACCCTGCACCCATTGGCTGGGAAAAAGAAATCATTCTGTTTCCAATCGATTTTGCCACTCAGCTTCACTACAAAGGTTTTGAAGAATTGCGGTTTGCACCGGGATGGGGTGATGCGGCAAGCGTAGAAAAATGGGCCTATACCCTTTTATGGTGGTTGGATGATCACTACCAATTTGATGAAACAATTTTAAAAAATGATCTTCAACATTATTTTACCGGGTTAACCAGGCAACGTGCTGCAACCGACAAAACGATGGTGCCATTGCATACCCCAGCAATAGTACAGGTACAAAAAACGAAGACTGCTGCCGGTGATAAAGAAACCTTTCTGGCATCGGCGGCTATATTTGACGCACAGGTCACTCAAAAACCCGGAAAGCTTTTTTTTAAAATTCATATTAAGGATTGTCCGTCAAAAAACAGAACAATACTATTGATTGAAGCAGCCGCAGCAAATTACCCCGAACCTGTATGGCAGCAACTTGACAGAATTAATGCTGATTTTAGTTGTGAAGCAAAATAAATAAAATCTGTATTTTTAGTTTCTATCTGTTTATTATGAGAAAATTACTAACACTGTTTGTAATAATGTCTTTTAACCTGGTGGCGCTATCCCAATCGTATCAGGCAAATTGGAAATCATTGAACACCCGAGAGCTTCCAAAATGGTTTCACCAGGATAAATTTGGAATATTTATTCATTGGGGAGTTTATGCGGTTCCTTCTTATGCTCCTGTAATTCCAAACAGTGGGTATAGTTATGCAGAATGGTATTGGTACCGTTTACCAGAAAAACAAAAAGATTTTATTTCATTTCATGAAAAAAATTATGGCTCCAATTTTCAATATCCTCAATTTGAATCGCAATTTAAAGCCGAGTTATTTGATCCTGTTCAATGGGCCGATATTTTTAAAAGGTCGGGTGCAAACTACGTAGTGTTAACTTCCAAACACCATGAAGGCTACTGTTTGTGGAACAGTGCTGAAGCCGATCGTACCTGGCAGCGGCCATGGAACGCAGTAACAGGAACACCTAAACGCGATTTATTAGGCGACCTGACGGATGCGGTACGTGCCAGGGGACTAAAAATGGGTTACTATTATTCTTTATACGAATGGTTTAATCCACTTTGGCAAAAGGATAAGAAAAAATATATTAAGGAACATATGTTTCCGCAATTCAAGGACCTGGTTACGAAATATAAGCCATCAGTAATTTTTTCGGATGGTGAATGGGAACTTTCAGATACTGCCTGGAAAAGCGAAGAACTATTAGCCTGGTTGTATAATGAATCTCCGGTTGGAAAGGAAGTAGTGGTAAACGACCGCTGGGGAAGCAATACCCGTCAAAAAAATACGCAGTCTACCTATACTACTTCCGAGTATGGAAGTGGCATGGATGCCAATATAACTTGGGAAGAAAATCAGGGTATTGGTCACAGTTATGGCTATAACCGAAATGAGAAAATAGATGATTATAAAAGCAGTCGTGACCTGATATTAATGTTATGTGATATCGTTTCCCGTGGAGGAAATTTATTATTAGATATCGGGCCTACCGCAGATGGGAGAATTCCGGTTATTATGCAACAGCGTTTAGTTGATATAGGCAGCTGGCTAAAAATAAACGGTGATGCCATTTATAAAACGGAGGCTATTAAAGAGCCTTATCAATGGACCGCTGGTATAAAGCCATCTAAAAAAGATGCCAATTTTATGGCAGATTACAGTATCGCAAAGATGGTGGTGCCCAAAAAAGATACTGCATCTATTGAATCATTTTTTACACGAAAAGGAAATGATCTCTATTGTATATTGCCTTCTTATAAACCCTCCATTACAATTAGGAATATGCAATTAAATCCGGCTGCTAAGGTTTCTGTTTTAGGTACTACACTAAAGCCAGCTGTAAAACATCAAAACAGTGAGGTTATCATCAATCTTTCGGGAATAAAACCAGGTGATCTTTCCAGTTCGGGAATTTTTGTACTAAGAATTCAAAATGCCTTTATGAATAAATAGAGTATCCTAATTTAATTTCATATAATAGTTTTTTTTCTGAAGTTCAATGAACCTATACTATAACGTTAGAGCTTATCTATTGCCTGCGTTTTACAAAGTGTTTTGATGAAAATATACACTGACAATGCTATCTTATAAGATAGAATATCAGGTGTGATTTCACAAAAAAACAGAAAATTTATTTTACTTTCATGCGTTATAGGATTAATCAACATAACTACGATGCGAAATCTTTTCCTTTTTATAAGTTCGATACTGTTTTTCATTGCCTGCAAGCCTGATACTTTGCAAGACCCAGCACCGCAACCACCCGGGCCCCAGATAGACACAACTATTTCGAATTTATCGTATGGTTCAAGCCCTGGTCAAATTTTAGATCTGGGTTTACCAACCGGGAGAAATGCTGCAACGCCTTTGGTAATAGTAGTTCATGGTGGTGGTTGGTCGAGTGGCGATAAGAACGAATTGACATGGATGCTAAATGGATTGAAGGCAAGAGGATTTGTTGTCGCAAATATTAATTATCGCCTAACCCTCAACAGTTCGGATAATTATAAAATGCAGTTAGATGATTTGGATAGTGCTATTCAATTTACATTGCGTACCGCACCTGTTTATACGTTTAATCAGCAAAAGTTATATATAGTTGGTCATAGTGCTGGTGGTCATTTATCGCTATCCTATGCCTACACCAGAAATCCAACTAATAAAGTAAAAGCCGTTGGCGCAATGGCCGCCCCAACAAATCTTTTTGGAATGGCATATTATAATCCAACTATTTTTGATCCATTATTAAAGCCTTTTCTGGGCCCTTCCTTATATCCAATTACCAGCATATCAGAACAACGATACAAGAACTGCAGCCCACAATACAATGCTACAAACAGTTCAATTCCTACAATTCTTTTTCATGGCGAGTCTGATTTTTTTATCACACCCGATCAAAGTACCAATTTGGCAACTACGCTGGGAACATTGGGAGTTGAAAAAAAATTGGTGATATATCCGCTAACTTTTCATGATTGGTGGCTGGATGGTACCAAAACCACCAGTACATTAGATGAATTGAAGAATTGGTTTATAGCTCATCCTTGATAAATGATGATTCCGAAGAAAATATCAGCCTGCATTTTTAATCGATTGCGAAACAATTTAACCATCGAATCTGTTTTAATACGGCTATCTAAATTCGGGATAAAATAAATTTCATGGTTTGGCCTTATACGCAATTATTCGCTTAAATAATGAAAGGGGAGATAAGTTTTAATGCCATTGTGTGGGATATAGTCAATGATTTGTAGAGTTTTAACGCAAGGAATCACCACTATCCAGACAATTATCCCACTACCAACCAGAAAAACTTTACCTTTAGCGGAATCTGTTGAAGTAGATCATTAGTCATTTTTCAGATTTATTATTTAATCTCAAAAAAGCGTAATTTAATTTAAAAGTTTATGGCAGAAACCTGGAATAAAAAGGATAGAGAAAAGAAAAAGCAGCAGAATAAAAAAGATAAAGCTGAAAGAAAGTTGGAAAGAAAAGAAAATTCCAAAGGTAAAAGCTTAGACGATATGCTTGCCTATATCGATGAAAATGGGGTGATCACTTCCACTCCTCCCGATCCCCGCAAAGCAAAGAAGATTAAATTAGAAGACATTGAAATCGGTGTTCCGAAACAACAGGCCATTGATCCCGCCGATTTAATCAGAAAAGGCATTATTACCTTTTTTAATGAGGCAAAGGGATATGGTTTTATTAAGGATATGGAAACCCAGGAAAGCATTTTTGTACATGTAAATGGTTTAAAAGACGAAGTAAAGGAAAACAGTAAAGTAATCTTCGAAATAGAAATGGGCCCCAAAGGACCCAATGCCTTTAATGTAAAACTTGCGTCTTAATTTTTCGACGTGAAATTGAATAATCAAAATTATACATACAAGTTTTTTATGGATTTGATGATACAACTCCATCCCTTGTGTAGCTACCAAAAATAATTTTCTGCAACCACCACTGTTGACGTAGTTTGAAATACTCGTAGACAACTTATATTCTGATAGGAAGATATTATTAATTCACTTGTAAGAAATTATTTAGATAAAAAAAGAGGTTGTTCGATAACAACCTCTTTTTTATATTCGAATTCGTTTATTACAATTCCTTTAATTTGTTTTGCCTCCTTTTAAGCTATCCTGCATCACCTTCAATTCATCCCATTTACCCGCTGCCGCTAATGTAGATTGAGCGGGCCAGGTAGCAGGATCATGTATTTGATAACGTGGGCCTGCTGCATCCAGAATCGATTTCAATTTTTCGGCGGAAGTAACCGATAATTGTTTAAATGTATAAATGCCCGCGTTATAACATAGTTCCTGAATTTTCGGACCAATTCCTTCAATCTTAATTAAAGAATCCCGCATTGCTGGTTCAGCACTTGCTTTCGTTGCATTGAGTCTTTCAGGATCAACGCCAGCGATGAGGTAATCCTGATATTCTTTTAATTCGTCTAATTTATTATCAGCTAACAACGAAGCCTGCCTTGGCCAGGTGTAAGGATCGTGTATTTGATACCGTGGTCCTTCCGCTTCTAAAATTGATTTTAATTTTTGATAATCAGTTGTTGCTAATTGGCGGAATGTTTTGATACCTGCCTTATGAAAGACTTGTTCAATCTTAGGCCCCATCCCTTCTACCAATTTAAGATCATCATTTGCAATTGGCGGTGGAGCAGCAACGGCCATAAGTTTCATTTCGTTTTTTTCCTTTTCAAGAGAAGTAACGTTGCTTTTTAACCTGCTGATCTCTTCATTCAAAGAATTGATGGAAGCCTTTCCTGCCTGGCATTCTTCCAAAGCAGTTTGAACAGTTGCTTTTGAACGTTCAAGCTCTAAATGTCTGTCTTGAAGGGATCGCAATTCATTGTCACTCGAAGTCGATTTACCCTCAAGCTCCAGTACTCTCGATTTAGAAATGTCTAACTCATTTGAAACAGATCCAACTTTATTTCTTAGTTCATTTAACTCATTTTCTGAACCCGATGTTTTTGAACGGAAGCTTTCTAACTCAGCATTCGCCATTCTTAATTTATCTGTCAAACCAGAAATATCATTAGTTGACGATGAAGCTGCCTTTTTGAAAGATTCTGTATCTGATTTTGCCGTTGCTAAATCAGCATTTAACGAATTGAGTTTGTTACGAATTTCAATTAATTCTTTTTCTGCCGCCAAATTTGTGGTACGAAGTGAGTCATGGTCGGTAGAAATTATTTTTATTTTTTCGGTTAGGCTCAACAGTTCATTCTTTGATGCGGCTACTTCTGTATTTGCCAATTGAAGCGCTGCTTTTGCGTCGGCGGTTTCTTTTTTTAAGCGTTCAGATTCAACCGTGAACCCTCCCATTTTACCACTCATTTCCCTGACTTCTTCTTTAAACTTATCGATCTTTTCATTAGAAGCAATTGTTTTTTCTTTCGCTTCAATAGCCAACCGAAGATCCATTTTCAATCGCGCGTTCTCGCTTTGAAGGGTGCTGAAGTTTGATTTTAGTGAATTTAATCCCGCCGCCGCATCTTCTAAAGAAGATTTAGTTCCCGTTAGTTCATCAATATCAGCGGTAAGCTTTCTATTCACTCCTTCTAATTCTGAAATTCTTGATTGCAAACCGGTCAGGTTAACTCCTTCAAATGGTTTTAATTTCAAAAGCGCAGCTTCAAGATCAGTTCTAAGCGATTCATTTCTTTTCTCACTGGTAGAATAATTTGCGTGTAAGCTTTTTAATTCCTTTTCAGTACCTGTTAAAGATGTTTTATAATTCATCGATTTGGTTACCTCCTGCTTTAAAGAATCGTTTTCTATTGTTAATTCCTTATAGCCTGTTCTGTATTTTTCATCAAGAAATCGTTTGAAAAAATAACCTAGAACAAAAGGCAAAAACAATCCAAGCAACAATTGCCAGGATGCAATATTACAGGCATTCAATTCTAAAAATAGTTGGTTCATATTTAATTTTTTTATTGATTTGTTATAGTTAATTCTACCCTTCTGTTTTGGCGCCTGCCTTCATCCGTTTCGTTTGAGACAATAGGATCTTGGTTGCCTTTTCCGTTGGCTGTAATTCTAGTAGGCTCTACGCCCTTTGCTTCTAGAGCAGCTTTTACAAAACCAGCGCGGTTATTCGAAAGCGTGATATTTTTTAACGCATTCCCGATATTATCAGTATAACCAGTAGCTACTACCTTAATAGCAGCATTTGATTTCATTTCAGCCGCTAATGTGATTAGGTAATCATCTATCTCTTTTTCCAGCGTTTTTGCGCTTGAGTTAGACGCAAAATAAATGAGTATTTTATCACCCGATTTTTTAACCAGACTATTCTGATTAGCTGCAATACTAAACGAAGCAGCTACAAAATCTACATTGCTTAACTCCGTGGATGCAAGTCTTTTTTCAGTAGTAATTTTTATTCTATTACCAGCTACATCACTAAAAAGTGCTTTTGTTTTTTCAGCCCGTTGGATCGCAATAGCTTCGCCATTTGTTTCGTTTTCATAATACCAGGTTGTTATTACTAACGTATCGGAAGGACCGAGATTTGCTACTTGTGCTTTTTTGTAAGTAGCAAAGCCTTCCCCTAGCTTAGGCTCATCGGACGACCAATTAAAATAAAGAGGTATTGTTGCTTTTGGTGTTTCAGTAATAGGCGAAACCGGTGGAGAGGCGGTACAGCATGAGGCTTTTTTTTGATTGAGCCACCAATAGCTATAGGCACTTCCAGCTAAGAAAAGAAATGCAATGAATAATGCTTTTATATTCATGAGCAGTTAGTTTGGTGAAGGAAAAATTAAATAAGCCCATAAGATAATAAATTAAACGAATATGAATTCAACTACGGGTAATTAAGTTATAAACAACTCCAATTTATTAACCGACGGTAAGATTTTTACTTAATAGAATTATTCAGGTTGAGAAAATTTACCAGGAGTTACTCCATACCAACGTTTAAATGCTTTAATGAACGAACTGGGATCACTGTAGCCAAGGGCAAAAGCAAGATCGGTTACATTAAAATCTGTATGTTGGTTAATGTAGTTTAAGGCAAAACTTTTTCGGACTGAATCCAGTAGATCTTTATAATTAATATTGTCCTGCTCCATTTTTCGTTGGAAGGTACGGATACTCATTCCAAAATTTTTTGATACTTTTTCAATATTCGGGAATACTACTCCCCTACCAATCATCGATAGTATTTCATTTTCAACAATAATTGAGAAATCATCTGTTCTGCTTAGCTGCTGCCTTATTAAATCGTCGGCGTAAGTAATGATATTATCAAACGATCTTTTATCGAAATACAGATTGTTTTCTTTTTGCAATACCGATTTATCATAAACCATGATATTTTTTTTATCGTTAAAATAAACCGGGCATTTAAATAAGTTATAGTACGGTTCATCGTGGGCTGGTTTATCGATCGTAAATCTGACTTCCAGCGGAAATAGTACCCTATTAAACATTTTAGGAAAAGTATTTTGCATGGTACTGGTAGCAACATCAAGTGTGGTTTTTATTAAAGAGCGCCATGATTTTTTATATTTCAACCATTCGGAGGATTCTGTAAATTCTACTGAAAATTTAGATTCATCTTCCGTAAAAACTGCAGCAAAGGTG
>JBJXDV010000402.1:0-2721 GCA_046153465.1 Chitinophagaceae bacterium | reverse complement strand
CAGTACGGATTTAAAGGGGTGCCCACGCCCGCCGTTGGATTGCTTATTGCGTCTTTACCATTAATTTATTGGTACAGCAATAGTGAAATTGTAGCTACTATTTTTCAGAACAAATGGTTTTGGTATGCACTCATTTTATTACTAAGCTCACTCATGATTAGTAACCTTCCTTTGTTAGCGTTGAAATTCAAAGACTATTCAATAAAAAACAATCTTCCAAAAATTATATTGATTTTAATTGGAGTTATGGCCGCTGTTCTTTTAAAATGGATGGCTGTACCCATTGTATTCATCGCCTATATTGGCGTATCTTTGCTTTTTAAAAATAAAACTTCATGACATATACAGTTCAGGTAAAAGTAATGCCCTTAAAAGAATTATTAGACCCCCAGGGTAAGGCTGTAATGGGGGGATTAAGCAACCTGGGTATAAAAGAAATTTCAGATGTAAGAATTGGTAAAAATATTACATTGGAAATTGATGCCAGTGATATTGATGCCGCGAAACAATTGGCTGAAAATGCTGCAAAAAAATTATTAGCAAACCCCGTTATGGAATATTTTGAAATAGCGGTTAACTAATAACCTCCTCGTATAATTTCTTAACTAGCCTAATAAAAGGTGGAAATGATTTAAACCTATCCGTGTTGCGTCGGATATTCCTGTTATGATAATGAGGCGGTAAACAATTGCAGGGATCCTTACTGATAAATAAGAATCATTCATTCGTTATTTACTTATCATGCTTTACATTATCCCCACCCCCATCGGCAATTTAAAAGATATTACTTTTCGTGCAATCGAAGTATTGAAAAGTGTAGACCTTATCCTGGCAGAGGACACCAGAAATACTATTAAACTATTGAATCACTACGCAATTATTTGTCCGCTTACTCCTTTTCATCAGCATAACGAGCACCAGGTTCTTCAGCACTTAACCAATCAATTGTTACAAGGGAAAAAAATGGCTATGGTATCTGATGCAGGTACACCAGGTATTTCGGATCCTGCTTTTTTATTGATTAGAGAATGTATTAAAGTAGGTGTTAAAGTAGAATGTTTACCGGGAGCAACCGCTTTTGTACCGGCACTTGTAAATAGCGGACTAACATCGAACCGATTTGTATTTGAAGGATTTCTGCCTGTAAAAAAAGGAAGACAAACCATGTTAAAAAAATTATCAGCGGAAGAGCGAACCCTAATCTTTTACGAATCGCCTCACCGGTTGGTTAAAGCACTTGAAGAGTTTATTCAATACTTTGGGCCTGCACGAAATTGTTGTGTTAGCCGCGAGTTATCTAAAATTCACGAAGAAAATGCTCGGGGCACCCTAGCCGAAGTGTGCGAACATTTCAAACAAAAAGAAGTGAAAGGAGAAATTGTGATTGTGATTGAGGGCCATGCATAATGCAACACTCAATTTAATACCATTGAATAATTTCTTTCAATTCTTTTCTTTTTATATCCGGTACCCAGCATTCTTCCGCCGGATATCCAACAGGAATTAATAAAAAAGGTTTTTCATTGGCGGGTCTGTTTAAAATTTTAATCAAAAAATTCATTGGCGATGGAGTATGGGTAAGTGCACCTAACCCCGCATTGTGAATAGCCGCCAATAAAAAACCACAGGCTATTCCCACACTTTCTGTTACATAATAATTTTGGTGCTTATGACCATCCGGCTCTGTTTCATAACTTCTTTTAAAAACAATAATAAGATAGGGAGCAATTTCTAAAAAAGGTTTATTCCAATCCGTACCGATCGGTGCAAGATCCTTCAGCCACTCCTCACTCATTCTACCACTATAACTTTCCCTTTCTTCTTCTTCGGCTGCGGACCGAATTTGTTTTTTTAAAGAAGGGTCACTTACCACGCAAAAAGTCCAGGGCTGTTTATGCGCACCGCTAGGAGCAGTGGAAGCAGTTTTAATAATATTTTCTATTACTGATTCAGGAACCGGCCGATTACTGAATTCGCGAATCGTTCTTCGCTGGTTCATAAACCAGAAAAAAGATCCTGCTTTTTCATTCATCTCCTCTGCAGAAAAAGTATTTTTTTCATACGAAACAAAAGGATAGTTATTAATTAATTTGGAATCATTTTTCATATTAGTAGAATTACCGAATTGTTTTGTGTAATACACGAAGTAAATTATTATTTTTTTATTATTACCACAAAATGGTATTTGTATATCAAATGAATTACCATACCTTCATTTTCACAAACCTTATCCACTCCCTTCTAAACTTCTTTCCCTTGTTTTCCCTGATCAAGTAGTATTAGTCACTCTGACCTTGTAGCAATGGTCCGCTTCCTTTTTGTTCATGTATTTTATACATGCTTTTTTTAGCACGTATAACAGTACTTTATTGCCAACTACTTAATTCCAGCCAATGATTGGAAACGCGATGATACTATTGCGGGAGGAACTGTCTGCCTATATGATAGCCCAGGGCGATCCAGCTAACGTTGTGATTGAAAACATTGGCTTGTTTGAAACAGATGCAGGCAGTAACCTCGATGATAGTATTGTTATAACAGTTGTAAACATAGAGGAAGAAAGTACATTAAAAAATGGAAAACAGTTTACCAAGTGGCCGGATGGATTTGCACGATATGAAAACAGACCGGTATTCTTAAATCTCTATGTTCTGTTTACCGCTAATTTTTCAGGTGGCGTTCCGCCCAATAACGGTTATGTACAAGCTCTTAAAAGATTGT
>JBJXDV010000401.1:0-9098 GCA_046153465.1 Chitinophagaceae bacterium | reverse complement strand
GGCTATCGTTTTTACTTTAGCCGTTTTTATAAGCAGGATAGAAAAGATTATGCTTTACCAATCTGGCTACGGATGATATTCAATGCGCCTCCTGCTTTAAACCATTCTATTTGTTGTTCATTATAGGAATGATTAACCATAATCGTTTCGGTTGAACCATCGGCATGATGCAATACCATCTCCAGCGGTTTTCCGGGTGTAAAATTAGTGAGTCCAATGATATCTATCGTGTCGTCCTCTTGAATCTTATCATAATCATTTTTATTAGAAAACGTAAGTCCGAGCATTCCCTGCTTTTTTAAATTTGTTTCATGGATACGCGCAAAACTTTTTACCAGTACAGCACGAACACCGAGATGACGGGGTTCCATAGCCGCATGTTCCCTTGAGGAGCCTTCTCCATAATTTTCGTCACCCACTACAATTGTTCCAATACTAGCTGCTTTATAGGCGCGTTGTGTTTTTGGAACGGTACCATATTCACCGGTTAGTTGATTTTTTACTTTATCCGTTTTCTCATTATAGAAATTTACAGCACCAATAAGCATGTTGTTACTGATATTATCGAGGTGTCCGCGAAACTTAAGCCAGGGTCCAGCCATAGAAATATGGTCAGTAGTACATTTTCCTTTTGCTTTTATTAATAATTTCATTGCTTTCAAATCTGTTCCTTCCCAGGCAGCAAAAGGATCCAGTAATTGAAGTCGTTTAGAAGCAGGATCAACAATTACACTTACGTTGCTTCCATCAATAGCGGGGGCCTGAAATCCTGCATCTTCAACCGCAAATCCTTTCGGAGGTAATTCAAAACCAGTTGGAGGATCTAGTTTTACTTTTTCTCCTTTTTCATTGATTAAAAAATCTGTTAATGGGTTGAAGTTTAAATCACCCGCAATTGCCAATGCGGTTACTAGTTCGGGTGAGCCAACAAAAGCGAGTGTATTCGGATTTCCATCAGCACGTTTTGCAAAGTTTCGATTAAACGAGTGTACGATTGTATTGCGTTCTTGCTTTTCTGCCCCCATTCGATCCCACATTCCAATACAAGGACCGCACGCATTGGCGAATACCGTTGCACCAATTTTATCGAAGGCATCAAGAAATCCATCTCTTTCAATGGTATATCTTACCTGTTCACTTCCTGGGGTAATGGTGAATTGAGACTTTAACTTCAATCCTTTTTCGGTAACTTGTTTGGCTAAACTCACAGCCCTGCTGATATCCTCATACGAAGAATTGGTACAGCTTCCAATCAATCCAAATTCTATTTTTGTTGGCCAGTTGTTTTTAGTAGCCTCTTCTTTCAATTTAGAAATAGGTGTTGCGAGGTCTGGTGTAAAAGGACCATTCAGATGTGGTTCCAGGGTAGACAAATCAATTTCTATTAATTGATCAAAATAGGCCGCCGGATTCGCATATACCTCAGGGTCTGCTGTAAGATGTTCTTTTATTCCATCGGCTAATTTGGCTATTTCTGCACGGCCTGTTGCCTGCAGGTATCTATTCATACTTTCATCATAACCAAAAGTTGAAGTGGTTGCGCCAATTTCGGCACCCATATTACAAATTGTTCCTTTGCCGGTGCAACTCATACTGGTTGCACCCTCTCCAAAATATTCAACAATAGCTCCGGTTCCTCCTTTTACAGTAAGAATGCCAGCAACTTTTAATATTACATCTTTCGGGGCGGTCCATCCGTTTAATTTGCCTGTAAGTTTAATACCTATAAGTTTTGGAAACTTTAATTCCCAGGGAAGGCCCGCCATTACATCACAAGCATCAGCTCCACCAACGCCGATCGCAACCATACCTAATCCACCAGCGTTTACTGTATGACTATCGGTACCAATCATCATACCACCCGGGAATGCATAATTTTCTAATACCACCTGGTGAATAATACCTGCACCCGGTTTCCAAAATCCAAGTCCATATTTATTAGATACTGAAGCGAGAAAATCAAAAACCTCCTTACTTTCAGTTACTGCTTTGCTAAGATCAATTTTGCTGCTTGTTTTAGCCATTATCAGGTGATCGCAATGAACGGTAGAAGGAACCGCAACTTTTGGACGGCCCGCCTGCATAAATTGTAGCAGGGCCATTTGGGCGGTTGCATCTTGCATAGCTACACGATCGGGAGCAAAATCAACATAGCTATTGCCTCTTTCAAAGGCTTGAACAGCATCGCCTTGCCAAAGATGGGTATATAATATTTTTTCAGAAAGGGTAAGAGGCCGGCCTGTTATTTTACGCGCAGCAGCAATGCGTTCCGGGAATTTGGCGTAAACCGTCTTAATCATTTCAATATCAAAAACCATGATAGATGCGTTTAAAGAGTGATCTAAGTAATTTGTGCGTATGGCAAAATTATTGAAATATTATGGAAGGTTCTTAACAGAATGCTTTCTCTTTTGAGTAATTTTTTTAATTTAGCAGTATGAACAGGTTTCGTTATTATATCGAGTGGCAAATTTTTGGAGTGTGTTCCTCAATAGGTGAGAAACTGGGCATTGCAACTTCCCGGATCAGAACATGGTTTGTTTACATTTCATTTTTGACCATGGGCTCTCCGCTCATTGTGTATTTTATTCTTGCATTTTGGATGAATATAAAGCGATATATTCTTTCTTTCCGGCGCAATCCTTTGAAGTATCAATAAAATACCCACTATTATTTTTTTACCATTTTATAAGGGCTAAACCTATTTGGTTTTGTTGAGTATCTGCGTATAAGGTTACCAGCGAGTGATCGCCTACAAGCACTGCATTTTTTTTGTAAAACATGATTGGACTACCCGTTTTTCCAACAGCATGTGTAATTGTTTTTCCCTGTGGTTGGAATACCTGGCTTTGGAGATAGGGAATATTTTTATTATTAACTTCATAATTCAATAGGCCTACAGAATTCGGTATGGGCATAATAACCACACTTGAATAGGCCGTTCCGGGTATATATAGATTTTGAACCCAGTTCTTCCAGGTGCTGGTATGTGTTGAATCGATTGTAAAAATGATCGATTTATAATCAAGTGTTTTATTCATTGCCAAAATATCCCAACCCTGTGTGAGATTAGTAGTTTGAAAAGGTGGATTGTTTTGTGTATTTGAATTTTGAAGCGAATTAATAGTGTTTTGCGAAAGGTTTTGAATATCCTGCGAAGAACGGTTTCTGTTTGTGTTGCTGAGAGATCTATCAGTGGAACCACGGTTAGTGCTTCTTGGGGGATACCTCGCAGAATTTACTAATCCAGGATTGTTGCTTTGGGTAGTTGAATTATTGGTTTGATTAAGCCCCTGGCGAAAAGCAGCACCCGTATTTCCATTCGTATTATATTCCTTTTGTCCAAATAAAGAATTAGTGAATAAATCCGTGAGAAGTGTAACACTTCCGTTTTCAGCAATATGGAAATAACGGGCTTGCATACCTTTTAAAACTTCGGCGGTCGAAATGCCATAGATGCGGCTCTTTAATGCTCTTTTAAATCCTTTCTCAAAAGGCATGAACATTACAGTATCAGGTGTTTTGTTGCCAGGGGTAAGAAAGATAGTCATAGCTCCATCTATTTCCTTCTCGTAAAAATTATAATAAAGCCCTCCCAGTACCAATTGATTTTTCTGATCGTACCATTCCATCAAAAATTCAGAAGGTTTATTTTCTTTTAGATAGATTTCGGTAAGTAATGGAGCTGAACTGGTAAAAGAGGATTGATATATGCGTAATGTTGTTCCAACCCGGTAATTGGAGGGCTTATCAAAAAAAGGGAAAAAAATTGTTCCGTTATTCGTAACAATCGGCACTCCTGTTTTTTCAAGCTCCTCATTGAATGGAATATAGAAACTGGTGGATCCGATGGATTGCCCATTTTCATTTAATAAAATTCCATTAAAAAGTAGCTGAACGTCGGAAAAGCCACTGATAATCCTGTAGAGAAGAGAATATTTTTTATCTGGACTACTTAATACGTTGTAAAAAGCAGCATCACCATATTGCAAATAAGGGGTAGAATCCACACTGAACGGTTCTTGGAATAGTTTTCCTTCGCCATTAAGTGCGGCTACATGGGTATAATGTTTTTGATTTCGAACTTCCTGAAAAATGATATTGATGCGATCGTGCAGGGCGATTAGATTTACATTTGTAACTGTTGCCGGATTTATAAAATTAAGTTTAGATGAATTTATGTGCGCCCCTTGTTCGTTGAATATTCTTATCTCTGGCACTAACGAAGGGCTGCTACAATAAAGGAGATAGTTGTCGGTAACTTTTCCTGCGAGCAGATAATATTGACTGTTATCAAGGGGGAAATCAAATGGAGGGAGGTATTGAACAGATTGTGCGCTTACTCCCCAATTTATTATTGTTATTAATAGAGCCAGAACAGGCGTTCGTAGTAGATTGAACTTGTTCATATAAAAATTGTTAGTATTCGTTAGCTTGTGTTGATAAGGTACGGATTTTTAATATCACCCGTTGCTTTTTAATATTAAATATGGAAACTGTTTTGATTGCCGGAGGAACCGGACTGGTTGGTACAGCCCTTAGGAACTTGCTTTTGCAAAATGGATACCGCGTTATTTTGCTTAGTCGTGCTGTGCAGAAGACTACATCTAACGTTAACATTCATGGTAGTAATGAACCTTTTCAAAATGCGCGCTGGGATCCAGCAACAGGTATCATTGACAAAATCGCTTTTGCACAAGCTGATTATATCGTAAACCTTGCGGGTGCAGGAGTGGCTGAAAAACGATGGACAGATCAGCGCAAAAAAGAAATTGTTGATAGCCGAATAAAAAGCGGTCAATTGCTCGTAAAAGCACTTACAGAAATACCAAACAACGTAAAGGCAGTTATTAATGCATCGGCGATCGGTTGGTATGGTGCGGATGATGAAAAAAAAAATAGAGAAGATTTTAAAGAGGAACACACTGCTGCTAATGGCTTTTTGGGACAAACCTGTAAGCAATGGGAAGATAGTGTTGACCCTGTTTCCAGCTTAGGCGTTCGCCTGGTGAAATTGCGTATTGGAATAGTTTTGAGTAACAGAGGTGGGGCATTAGCAGAGTTTATTAAACCATTACGTTTAGGCGTGGCTGCTATATTGGGTAACGGTCGCCAGGTAATTAGCTGGATTCATATTAATGATTTATGCGGTATCATTTTGTATGCCATTCAGCAACCAACCATAACCGGTATATACAATGCTGTAGCACCAAACCCTGTTACCAATCGCCAGCTAACACTTGGGCTGGCAAAAACTCGAAATGGCAGCAATTTTATTTCCATACCAGTTCCGGGATTTATTTTAACTATTGTAATGGGAGAGATGAGCGTGGAGATATTGAAAAGTACCACGGTGAGTGCTGAAAAAATACAAAAAGCCGGTTATGTTTTTTTATACCCTACTATTAATAATGCCCTTAAAGGACTATTAAATAAATAATATCACAGATCGTCTGTTTTGAATTTTTTTACTGAAAAGAATAAATAGCAAAACAAATAAACAGCCGCAAAACTAAGTAAGAGGGTATAATTGGGGTCCCTTAAAATTTGTTTCGTTACGTTTTTTACAAATGGAAATGGAATAAGATTGTCGGTTGAATTCAACGGCAGGTATGTGCCAGGCTTAGCATCAATTTTCCAGTCTAATAAATTACCAATCAAATTTTCAAGGAAATAGGCATATGCCAGAAAAAGGCCAAGAGCCAACCCCGTTCGCTTTAACAGTACAGAAAAAAGCAGTGCAATACTATTGTAAGATAGAGCAAGTATAAAAAAGTATAAGATATAGCTGCTTCCTTCCCAGGAAAACGGGCGGCTGCCAAGAAAACCAATCAGCACAGAAGTAATTGCAACCATTAAAGTAGCAATGATGGATAAAATAATTACCAGAACTATTTTAACATTGATAAACTGAGATCGGCTCCATCCATCAATAATATTTTGACGATGCGTTTTAAAAACAAATTCGTTGGTAACAAATGTTATGATCAATAATGCTGGCATAAATACTAATAATGAGGACAACCAACTCACACTTTGCCATATGTCGGGAAAAGAAAAGGATGTTCCTGCGATCATTCTTAGTTCTTTAGATTGTTCCAATGTGCGCTCTTCCACACTATAACCAATATACCCGGCTGCAAATACGCTTACTAAATAAAGTATACCCAATACCCAGAAGGTGCGGTAATTTTTTAGTTTGAGCCATTCAATTTTTAATAAGTTGAACATACTATCAATTATTTTTTGTGAGTTCAAAGAATTTTGCTTCAAGACTTTTCTTACGCAATCTCATATGATTGAGTATTACTCCTTTTTCAAAACAAAAACGGTTTATAGACTCAAGAGAAGTAGTACCACTTGTAAAATTTAATTCGATATGCTGATCTTGTTTTTTGATAGAGGTAGCGCCTGGGTAATGTTCCATGATTGATAATAATTGCGTGTTATCAGAAGCACTTATTTCGGCGATATCTTCATTCACTAAAATTTCATCTACATGGCCATGTGTAATCAATTTTCCTTTTTGCAAAACAGCCACATGGGTACATACTTTTTCTACTTCATCAAGTAAATGACTTGCCATAATAATGGTTTTGCCTTCTTTGTGGAGTCGTTTAATAAGTTCTCTTATTTCGGCAATGCCTACCGGATCCAACCCGTTCGTGGGTTCATCAAATACCATCACTTCAGGATCTCCAAGTAAACAAGAGGCTATTGCAAGCCGTTGTTTCATTCCCAAAGAAAATGTACTGAATTTAGAATGTTTACGCTGAAGAAGGTTCACTTTTTCAAGCACACTATCTATATCAGCTAACCCTTTTTCTTTAATACCCGCTGCAATTTTAAGATTATTGACTGCGCTTAGGTAATGATAAAAATTAGGCGTCTCCAGCAACGTACCTATTTGCTGCCGATGTTTTTGCGAAGGTGTTTCATCGAATAATTTATAATTTCCACTGGTCGCTTTTAATACATCCATCACAATGCCTAACAAAGTTGTTTTGCCACTTCCATTCGGTCCAAGGATGCCGAATACTGATCCTTTTGGAACTTTAAAACTTACATTTTTTAATGCCTGTATTGGACCATAGTTCTTAGAAATATTTTCAACCGATAAAATGGGCATACTTTCAATTTATTCGTTAAAGATGGTCATTTCTTATAAGTATCCCAAAACAACCGAACGTTTATCACGCCGTTCATGTATTAGGAGGGCTATGTTGTTCGTGATAAATGCTCGAAAAGCCACCAACCATTGCAAATCCTTTTGAAGAAAAGGATAAACGATACAATTGCAATTCATCAATATCTGTTTGTGTTACTTTTCTATGTTTTGGATCTAAGGTACCGCCTTCATTTCCGGGAATTGCATCGATATTATATTGCCAATGAGGATCGCATATTGTTCCGCGTGGGTACATAATACCTATACTTTGCTGATTTCCCCTGGTATCTAATTCATCGGGATGGTCAAGTCCAATGGTATGTCCGTACTCATGCGCCGCAGTAGTTGAAGTTTGGCGAAGGTTATCCAGTTTAAAGTAACCAGTATTGCAGTTTAATCCGTCCACAAAAGAAATATTGCCCATTACATATTCCTCAATCCGAAAGAAATTAAACTGAGGGTTATCGTTATACCAAACCATATCAGGTTCAAGATCTGGCAGATACAATCCTTTTATTTCAAAACGAACATCAAACAATCTATTTTTTAATATTACCTGTGCCCTTGGTTCATTCCAATGAAGCTGGATATCTTGTGCAATTTGTTCGGCTATGATATTATTGGCAGCATCGCCATAACAAAAAAACGTGGATCGGATAATGAGTTGCTTTGATTCCTGGATGAGTTCTGCTTCGCCCATGGTTTGGAAGGAACACGAATCTCCGATTCGTGATTGTTTTACGTTGTATTAAAACCAATTGTTAATTGAGGATGAAGATAAGTCCATTTCCAATTTTTCCAGTCTTTTATTAACCCCGCATTTACCGGATTTTCTAAAATATAATCAATGGTTGAATTAAAATATTGACTGTTTCGTATTATTCGGTCATAACTTTCGGCTTGCCAGAATTGACCGCTTCTTTTCAATAGCTTATTGCAGTGAACAGCCGTAAATTTTTTATGATTTTGTAAAATTACGTCCAGAGATGGCGAATTTTTCAACGTACTTAGTAAAAAGTGAACATGATTAGGCATTATACATCCTGCCCATATAATATATTGAATATTATTATTAAAAAATAGAGAATCCCAAATTACTAAGGCTATAGTATCTTCTTTGAGCCAATAAGGTTCATTAACGTTATTATCAAGCGCCTTGTCAAACAGATAAAAATATTCCTCTCTTAATTTCTCTTGTATTAAAGGGGATCGGTTTTCGAATTTATTTTTTTCTTTCCAGTAGTCTTCTTTCATTTCTGTAACAACCTGAACGGGTAATGATCCAGCAAGGCGATAGGAAATAAAGAAGGTTGTTTCTGGCGGTTGCCAATGAGGCAGATTCCGTCTATAAAATAGCTTACGTGAACGCGGCATGTAATTTTTATTAAATTGAAAAGTGAATAATCCGGATCGGAGATCCGTGATCCAATCGCAGCGAATCGGAGATTCACTCTCCATCCAACTTCGCATTTCAATTTAATAAGTATTGCTTTATAGCAGAATCGTTTTTTTCTTAATTCCGCACTGGTTTTCCTCCTTTCAATACACTTTGAATTCTTTCCAGTGTTTTCTTTTCTCCGGTTAAACTAAGGAATGCCTCCCGTTCTAAATCCAGTAAGTATTGTTCCGACACTAAAGTGGGTTCGCTTAAATCACCTCCACACATGACGTACGCTAATTTTTTACCCACTAAAGAATCATGGTCTGTTGCATAGCCCGCTACTTTCATTCCATTTATGCCCGCATATAAAGCGCCCAGGGCAGATTGACCTAGTACTTTAATATCCTTTCGTTGAACAGGCATCACATAGCCGCTATTATATAACTCAATCACACTTTTTTTTGCATCAGTAATTCTTCTTCCCTGGTTCATAATTATTTCATCCTGTCCTTTCCGAAAAATTCCTAAGGCAAATCCTTCTTGTGCAGA
>JBJXDV010000400.1:0-7359 GCA_046153465.1 Chitinophagaceae bacterium | reverse complement strand
TCACATTTTATTGGTAACCCCTGTAGCTATTTTTCGTATCTAATTAGGAGAAGCAGAAAGAAACCAGCGGATGAATCAATGATTAACAGAAAGACAATTAAACCACTTAGTATGAAACAGATTTTACAAATTGAAGCTGATTTTGACAAGCCTGAATTGCTCAGGAATATGGTTGAGAGAATTGCTACCCGACGACCCGATATGGGCTTTGATCAGCAACTGGTGCCTTCCAGCCAGGTAGCGCTCGAAAGCTCCACTACGGAAGTATACGTATGCGGTTCATTATCTATTAAAGAAAGAGGAAATATTATGCAGCTTCATTTCGACAGTAATTTTATGTTTACCTGTATTAAAAGCAAACATACTTTGTATGAAATGACCTGGAGCGTTTCATTGTCGTAAATAATTACGATTATTTCTAAACTTTATTGCTCTATAGATAGTTAAAAAATTGCCTCACCGTTCGAAGCAATATCATCAAACTCAACCCCTAGCTCCTTTTGCTCCTCATCATTCAGGTCAACCACAATAGTCTTTGCCAAAATATCCCCAAGACGCTGATTAAATTTTGTATTTTTTACTAAAACAATCGCAATCAAACCAAAACACCAAACAATTTCTACCAAGTCTGCTAGCCGCCTTTTTAATGACTGAAAAAATACCGATCCTTCGTTTGCTATGGAAACAACCCGCAATCCAAAAATATAATGCCCAAGAGTTCTTTTGAAAAATGTTTCGGCTAAAACAAAATAACAAAACCAAAACAAAAGTGGCATCGAAGCTGGCAATCCCGAAACTGTATAACCCCCTTCCTCATTCGGTTCACCGAAACTCTTAAAAAGTGCAACAAAAAAAACTGCTAAAACAATATAATCCACTATTGTTGCAACCACCCTTTTTCTAAATTTAATTTCGTATTAATTCTCATCACCCTTCGTTTATTGATTTGATTTTATTCTGTCAAATAATAATTCAGCCCATACTTACTTCCAATAATACAGCAAAAAATAAAATAAAATAATAAATATATTCGTTTTCATCATAAAAATTTAAACTATAAAGTTGAGGATAATCCTGGGAAGAAAAAAAGCCCCAACTAGGATTTTCTCCAATCCTCTCAAAATCTTTATAAAATATATACCTTGACTTTCCAAACCATTTTGCCTCGAAATGGAACGTATATTTATCAACCAACAAATAGAACACGCCGTCGGTCCTTACAATTTCAATAGGCCGCTCCATATCTTGAAATAATATTTCCAGTTTAGTTCCAAATAAACCTTTACGTAAGTAACATTCAAACGCAATGGTATCATTAACGTACATCTTAGAAACTAATTTCCCATTCCGATAAAGTTTCCGTTTGATATTCATGAAATCAAGTCCGTTTCGTTGAACCTTGACATCATTATTGTGATATGAATACAGCTTATATTCCATTATTTGCTTGTAAACCCTATTTTTAACTTAAAATCAAGACCCAAAAGCAATTTTACAGAGGCTCCTAAATCTAACCCCACAAAATTTTCACCATGCTCCTCTTTCATCAAGGCCTCTGTCTTAAAACTAATGTCTATTTACCCGTTTTATTCTCCAGTATCGGCTTATCTTCTTTTGACAACCCTTCTTTAATAAGAGCGTCTTTCACCTTATTATAATATTTCGTAGTTATTGCATTATTTGTTTGTTCGGCTTTTACTAATTCTGTTTTTAAAAGGCTTACCCGTTGCAATTGTAAGTTGCCGGGTGCACCCTCTTCCATACAAACAGACGCGTATACATCTGTAATTCGCTCACGAAGCCTTTCTTCATCTGCGAACTGAGATTTTTGCTTGGTGGCGAGACACTCGGATCTTAATGTTTCTAATTGCAAATTGTATTCTTCCAGTAATTTTTTTGCTTTCGCATTTTTTATTTTAGGCAAGTTTTCTTTCAACATTTTTTGTCGCGCATTAATCTCGTCCACCACTTTGGCCAACTGTTCATGCATGTTAAAAAGCTCCATTCCGGTTTTATGTTGAAGCATGCGATCTTCAAGAGTAAAATCCTTATTCGCATCATTATGCACCAGCGTGATGCTGGAGGGATATTCTTTATCACCAATCTTCAACTTAACAACATATTCACCTGGCAATACCATGGGTGCTATAAAGCCACCAAAATCAACTTTGCTTCCACCGGTAGCAGTTTTGGGAGGTTTTGACCGTAGGTTCCAGTATACTTTATTAACTCCCTTCCTGTTACTTCCTGGAATGGATTGAACCAGCTTTCCGGAAGCATCGTAAATTTCCACTACCATTTTTCCGCTGCTCACCCTGTCTTTTAGATAATATTGGATAGGAGGAATGGATGGCGGGTTACCAGCTTCCCATCCACCGTCGGCACCCAATGATCCGCCGCCAAAGTTGCCGGAGGTTAATTTTACTTTTTCATTTTTAAAAACATATACCTCTTTAGCCGCAATATCTGGTCCAAGGTTACGCATCGGCGTTATATCATCTACTATTATGATACCACGGCCATGAGTAGCCAGAATTAAATCATTTGTAGTAGGATGTATTTGGATATCTCTCACCAAACTGTACTCAGGTATCTTATTTTTCATACGAAACCAGGTGGTTCCGTCATTTATTGTTGCAAACAACCCCATTTCTGTACCAATGAACAATAAATCCTTACTTACCAGGTCTTCTTTAACCTTATGGGCAAAGCCTGTAAATTCCGAACTGGAAAACAAAGTCCATGTTTTTCCTTTATCAATTGATTTAGCAACGTAGGTTTTGTGATCTCCATACATATGATTTTCAAAGGAAGCATAAACCGTATTTTTATCGAAGCGGGATGGTTCTATACTACTCACCCAGGTTTGTGCGGGTATGCCCGCCATTGGATAATTCTTTGAAACATTGTTCCAGGTAGTACCTGCGTCGGTAGTGTATTGCAAATTTCCGTCATCGGTTCCTACCCAAATGGTATTTTCATCCAGCGGCGATTCCGCCATTGTAAAAATTGTACAATGATTTTCGGCTGAAGTATTATCAGCACTTAATCCTCCGCTATTTTCCTGTTCTTGTTTCTTTTTATCGTTTGTTGTAAGGTCTGGTGAAATTCTCTTCCAATTTCTACCCTGGTCTGTTGATTTATATAAGTATTGAGCGCCCATATATAAATTCTTTTTCCCAGCTATGCCTTTAACGATTGGTGTATTCCAATTCCACCGAAGCTTTTCATCGCCAGCTACCTGTTGTGGCTTTATACTTACTGCTTTTGTTGTTTTGATATTTATTCTGTTTGCATTACCGCCCTGAGATTCAGCATATACAATATCCGGATCAGTATTGTCTGCCTGCATCCAAAAACCATCTCCGCCATTTACTGTTAACCAATGAGAATTATTTATTCCTCCAGGTGCAGCAGAAGGAGCTATCCAACTTCCATTATCCTGCAACCCACCCATTACATTGTATGGTTCTTTTGCATCAATAGCAACATGATAAAATTGCCCAACCGGCAAATTTTGTGCAAACATCCATGTAGCACCTTTATCTAAACTGATATACAATCCACCATCCGTTCCAAGATAAAGCTGGTTAGTATTGTTTGGATTTATCCAAAGCGCATGATGATCAGCGTGAACCGCTGCTCCTTCAAAGCTTGCTTCCGCAAAGGAGTAACCGCCATCTACCGAATAAGAGAATTTAAAAGCCGGCCTGTATACTCTCTTCGGGTCTTTGGGATCAATAACAATCGTACTAAAATAAAAAGGGCGCGCTACTACATTAGCCACGGCGCTTTGCTTTTTCCAATTGTCGCCACCATCGGCAGAAATGTAAAGCCCTGTTTCATTCGATTCTACAATTGCTACCAAATTATTGGGTGCACTGGGGGCAAGTGTAAATGCAATTCTTCCAAAAGGTTTAGGAGGCAATCCGTTCGACAATTCTTTCCAGGTTTTTCCTCCATCCAAACTTTTATACATTCCACTTCCGGTTCCACCCGAATTGAATAGGTACGGCAGACGTCTAAACTCCCATGTAGAAGCATAGATGATGGCTGAATTTTGCGGATCGATGGCTACTTCGGCACAACCCGTTCTTTCGTTTAAATATAATATTTTTTCCCAGGTAGTTCCTCCATCATTACTTTTATACAATCCTCTGTGTTTACTATCACTCCACAAGGGTCCCGGCGCTGCAACATAAATAGTTGTTGTATTTTTAGAATCTATCGCTATCCGTGCAATATGCTCGGTACTGTCTAATCCAATTTTTTTCCAGTTATCGCCCCCATCGGTTGATTTATACAGGCCATTACCAATGGATACTGAATTTCGCATATTACTTTCACCGGTACCTGCATAAATTGTTTTATTGCTTTTTTGATCAATGGCAAGGGCGCCAATCGACTGACAATATTTATCAAATACCGGTTTAAAAGAAGCTCCGGCATTGGTTGTTTTCCAAATACCACCACCAGCGGTTCCAACGTAAATCGTTTTATTGTCTTCAGTAACCCCTTCAATAGCGGTAATTCGGCCACTCATGGTGCCTGGGCCTAAAAGCCGGGCCTCCATCATTCCAAACGTTGCATCGTTGATTACGGTTTGTGCATTACTGTTAGCTAAGCCGGCAATAAACAGTGTGAGCAAAAAAAGTTTCTTCATAAACAAAAATTGGTTGGTAATACATAAAAAAACCCGGTGTGTAACATACCGGGTTTTATTTTTTCTAAAGAAGATTAATTTGTTTTAAATATTTTCTCGTCTACAGGTTTATTCACTTCGATCTTAGTCACCGTCATATCACCTTGTCCAAATGCACCACCAATCGAAAAAGGAAATAAAAACCCGTCTTCTGTTTTTTTATAATCGCCATAATTAATTGTTATTTCCTGTTCCTGACCATTAACGGTAGCTTTGGCAATTACCCTGATTATATAATAGTTTTTAGGATCAATGAATAGTGTACGAACAGAACCCCCTTTTGCAGTAATTTTTAGTTTAAAACATTCTGTTCCATCAACGGCTTCTTTTCCTACTAACTCTACCGTATGACCCTTATCCTTATAGTTTAATAATGCTCCCTGGATATCGAGATCATCAGCAGCTTGTTTTACCTGGTCTTCAGGCATTGCTTCAGCGGCAGACTGACCCATAAAAGGCATAAAAGTTGATCCGGAAGTGGGGGTATTAATCACATAACCTTCCATTCCCATCGCAGAAATATCAACCCGCTGTCCAACATTATGTACTTTAGTTGTTATCACCGGAATTTCCATTCCTTGTACGCTTAAGTTTGTTTCCATACGAACACTTTTAAGGGTACTCAATTTTTCTTTCCCGCCCAACGCTTCAATATGTTTGTCGATAACTTCATCTGCAGTTTGTGCTTTTGCAGCCAAAGAAACTAAAGAAGCGATAGTAAATAATGCAATACGCAAATGTTTCATTTTTAAGAGAGTTTTATTGTTTGAAATCTATTTTAATGATACTAATGATGACTAAACTATGAACACTATAGAAAGACTACCTACAACAATTTCTTTTAGCGCTTATTCCGGTTTAAACAATTTTGGATCAACCGTTTTATTAACTTCTATTTTTTCAATATTGGTACTCATATCCCGGCCACCCATACCTGCTCTTGTTATCGTCATCGGAAAAATATATCCGTCGGCTGTTTTTTTAAAATCAGAATAATTGGTTTTAACTTCTATTTCTCCTCCGCCTCCCTGGCGGCCACCACCTCCTCCAAACATACCTCCTGATCCTTTCGCAGAGGTACGAATTATATACCAATTTTTACTATCGATAAAATAATTAATGGAACGTCCAGACTTTAACGTGAGTTTAATATTGTAACATTCATTTCCATCAATTGTTTCCTTACCTACTAATTCTGCTTTATGACCTTTTGAAACATATTCTACAAGTGTTCCTTCACAATCCAGTTCATTTTGCTGGGCAATTACTGCCTCAGCAGGAAAGGGTTCAAAAGCTCCTCCATTTCTCGGATTCGAGAACCATCCTTCTTTATCCGTAACAATCATTGTAAACGAACCCATCCCAAAATCAATTTCCTGTCTGTATAATTTCCCTTGAACTTTATATGTTTTGGAAGTTACTTCCGAGCCATTAGGTCCAACAGAAACGCCTTCCATATAAACTGACTGTATCGATTTTAATTTTTCCATGCCGCCCATTGCCTGAACGTACTTACCAATTACATCTTCTTCCGTTTGTGCAAATGCTGCCAAAACAATGCTGGCAAGAAAAACAGAGAACAAAATCTTTTTCATTTTTTTTGATTTGACCAGCAAATTTAAGAAGGGCAACCGTTCCCCTTGCTTATTTTTATATACTATTCTACTTATCCTTATAATTACAACAACTCATAAGTCGCATGAAAGTTCAAATAGTTACCGGAAATATAGTCGATATTTTTAATCATAAAGTCTATCACGGCAGGATCGAAATTGTTAACGGAAAGGTAAATACCATTGAGCCTATTTCCATTACCGGTCATATAAATCCACCATTACCCTTTATAGTACCAGGATTCATAGATGCCCATGTTCATATTGAGAGTTCGATGCTTATTCCGGCAGAATTTGCCCGCCTGGCTGTTGTCCACGGAACTGTTGCCACAGTTAGCGACCCTCATGAAATTGCAAATGTTTGTGGTTATGATGGGGTAGCATTTATGATTGAGAATGGGAAAACAGTGCCCTTTAAATTTAATTTTGGGGCCCCCAGTTGTGTGCCTGCTACTATTTTTGAAACGGCGGGAGCCGAGTTGAATGCAAGGGAAGTAGAAAAACTTCTTCGAAGAGATGATATATTATACTTAAGCGAGATGATGAACTTTCCAGGTGTTCTTCATAAAGATGCTGAAGTAATGAAGAAAATCGCAGCGGCTCAATTAGCAGGTAAGCCTATCGATGGCCATGCTCCGGGATTAAGAGGAGCCGAAGCTAAAGCCTATATTGATGCGGGAATATCAACAGATCATGAATGCTTTACCCGCGAAGAAGCTCTCGAAAAATTACAATGTGGAATGAAAATAATTATACGGGAAGGAAGCGCTGCAAAAAATTTTGACGCCTTAGTTGAATTGTTGCATGACTATCCAAATGAAATGATGTTTTGCAGCGACGATAAACATCCTGACAGTCTTGTAAACGGACATATCAATCAATTGTGCGCCCGGGCAGTTGATAAAGGTATTAATGTATATAGTATTTTGAAAGCAGCATGTATCAATCCGGTATTACATTATAAACTACCCGTAGGCTTATTAAGAACAGGAGATGCTGCAGATTTTATTATAATAAAAGATTTAATAAATTTTGAAGTAATAC
>JBJXDV010000399.1:0-10965 GCA_046153465.1 Chitinophagaceae bacterium | reverse complement strand
CGATAAAATGGGAATTAATACCTATGATGTGCTGGATGCAGCAAGTACTAAGTGGAATTTTTTAAAATTTCAACCTGGGTTGGTTGGTGGTCATTGTATTGGCGTCGATCCATATTATCTAACCTATAAGGCTGCGTCTCTTGGTTTCGATTCAAAGGTAATTTCTTCCTGCCGCTATATTAATGATGATATGGCCAAGTATGTTGCACGCAAAGTGATTACTCATGTACTTCGCAATTCAAATGAACCAAAAGTATTGGTAAAGGGAGTAACGTTTAAGGAAAACGTAAGCGATATCCGCAACTCAAAAATAATTGATACAGTAAAGGAATTAATTACATTTAATAT
This sequence comes from Chitinophagaceae bacterium, assembly GCA_046153465.1. Classification (GTDB taxonomy): domain Bacteria; phylum Bacteroidota; class Bacteroidia; order Chitinophagales; family Chitinophagaceae; genus Endoryza. Next base: position 10,617 of record JBJXDV010000399.1, on the reverse strand, counting down.
CCATGTTGATGTGGAAGATCCCTATGCAGAAGCACAGGAAGTACATGAGGAATATGGTTTGAACCTTACAACAAATTCGGCAAGAGATTACGACGCAGTTATTATTACCGTGCCTCATAGAAATTATTTAGAATTGGGGGATGATTATTTTGCTTCTATTACCAAGCCACAGGCATTGGTATATGATTTGAAAGGTATTTATAGAAATAAGATTACTAAAAGAAAATACGCTAGTTTATAATGGCAACAACAAAAACAATAATGGTTACTGGGGGCGCTGGTTTTATCGGTTCTCATGTGGTCCGTTTTTTTGTAACAAAATACCCCGCATATCTCATTGTAAATACCGATGTGCTTACTTATGCGGGTAATTTAGAAAATTTGAAAGATGTTCAGGAAGCACCTAATTATTGTTTCGAGCGAGCTGATATCACCAATGAAAAAAGAATTGCCGATTTATTTGATAAATATAAATTTGATGCCGTTATTCACCTGGCGGCGGAGAGTCATGTCGATCGCTCGATCATGGACCCCCTTTCTTTTGTAAAAACAAATGTGTTAGGAACAGCTATTCTTTTGAATGCATGTCGTACAAATTGGAAAGATAATAAAGAAGGAAAATTATTTTATCATGTATCCACCGATGAAGTATATGGATCTTTGGGGGCCGAAGGATTTTTCACAGAGGAAACATCCTACGATCCACATTCTCCCTACTCCGCATCAAAAGCTGCTTCCGATCATTTTGTAATGGCTTACTACGATACATTTGGTTTGCCGGTTGTCATGAGTAACTGTTCTAATAATTATGGTTCGCATCATTTTCCGGAAAAACTAATTCCGTTAATGATCAATAATATTAAGAATAATAAACCATTGCCGGTTTATGGAAAGGGTGAGAATGTGAGAGATTGGTTATTTGTAGAAGATCATGCAAGGGCCATTGACACTATTTTTCATAAGGGTCGTATCGGGCAAGGCTACAATGTTGGTGGATTTAATGAGTGGAAAAATATTGATATTGTGCACCTCTTGTGCAACATTATGGATAAAAAACTTGGTCGCACGCCAGGAGATTCAGCCAAGTTGATTACCTATGTGAAAGACAGACCAGGCCACGACTTACGTTACGCAATAGACGCTACCAAATTAAATAAAGAACTGGGGTGGAAGCCCTCGCTTCAATTTGAAGAAGGGTTAGAAAAAACGGTGGATTGGTACCTGGCTAATCAAGACTGGATTAACCGAATTACGAGCGGTGATTACCAAAAGTTTTATGCGGATCAGTATGCGAATTCCTGATTTATAGAAGCGTTAGCGTTAACTAGTAGGTCTCAATTAAGATTTTCAGGCCTAAAAATATTTATTATATATGGCATTTCAGGAAACATCATTGCCGGGACTGTTTATTTTTGAACCAAACGTGTTCAAAGATAATAGGGGATTTTTCTTTGAATCGTTCAATAGTAACGTATTTCTCAGCCTCGGGATCAATCAGCCCTTTGTTCAGGATAATCAATCGTATTCAACTTATGGCGTTATCCGGGGTTTGCATTTCCAATTAAATCCTAATGCCCAAAGTAAATTGGTAAGAGTGTTAATGGGTGTTATTCTTGACGTAGTAGTTGATATTCGAATAGGTTCTCCAACCTATGGAAAAGTCTTTAGTATTGAGCTTTCAGCAGAAAATAAAAAACAGTTGTTTATTCCGAAAGGTTTTGCCCATGGTTTTTCGGTTTTGTCGAAAGAAGCGGAAATAATGTATAAATGTGACCATCTTTATAGTAAAGAGAGCGAAGGTGGAATTGTTTTTAATGATAGGCAATTGAATATTGATTGGAAAATTTCTGCAAGTAGCACCATTGTTTCCGATAAAGATATTCAACTCCCAACTTTTAAAGAATGCAAGAACAATTTTGTTTTTGAATCCTAAACCCATCTCATGAACAAGCCTGTAATTTTAGTAACCGGAGCCAATGGGCAACTGGGAATGGAATTCAGAGAACTTGAAAAAAAATTCATTTCTTATCAGTTTATTTTTGTTACCAAAGAACAACTACCCAGACAGGATATGGTCCTGGTAAATATTTTTTTCAAAAAATATAAGCCATCCTTTTGTATCAATTGTGCGGCCTATACTGCTGTTGATAAAGCAGAATCTGATAAAGAAATGGCTTTTCTTGTTAATGCCACGGCAACTGGTATACTTGCATTGGCCTGCGAGCAATTCAATTCAAAATTGATTCATATTTCTACGGATTATGTATTTGATGGGCAATCGCCGGTTCCTTATAAAGAAGAAGATAACACAAACCCAATAAATGAATATGGCGCTTCAAAATTAAAAGGAGAAGAACTTTGTTTGACAAATAATCCCGGTGCAATTATAATTCGTACTGCGTGGGTATATTCTGCTTATGGAAATAATTTCCTGAAAACGATGTTGCGATTAATGAAAGACCGTTCAGCAATAAATGTAGTAAGCGATCAACTGGGTGCTCCTACTTACGGAGGTGATTTAGCTGCTGCCATCATGCATATTATTAAAGAAGGAAAATGGGTTAGTGGAGTTTATCACTATAGCAATACTGGAAAAATAAGTTGGTATGATTTTGCAGAAGCTATTAAAGAATTAAGTAGTAGTGCCTGCCAGGTAAATCCAATACCTGCTGAACAGTATCCTGCTCCTGCCAAACGACCCTCTTTTTCATTGTTGAATTCAACAAAGATCCAACATACTTTTTCTATTTCCATTCCCGAATGGAAAGAAAGTTTAAAAAATTGTTTCCTTCAATTGAGCATGCTGCAATGAATAAAAATTGTGATATAATTTGTTTTTCCTTATCCAGGTGGGATTCTGCAATTTCTTCACCGGCTTTATCCTTAGCCAAAGAATTTGCAAAAAACAACCGCGTGTTTTATATCGATCATCCATTTTCATGGAAAGATTTTGTTTCCGGCAGAAAAACTGCAGCTATACAATCGAGAAAGAAGGCCTTACTTACCGGCAACAATCTATATTCCAATCCAACCTCCCTGCCATCTTCAATTACTATAGTTACAACCAAACTAACACTTCCCATAAATTTTTTGCCTCCGGGTTTTTTATACAATCAGTTTGCAACTGTGAATGATCGTATCGTTCTATCTGCAATTCGGGGAATCATTAAGGATTATAAATTAAAAGATTTTATTTATGTAAACTTTTTCGACCCCTATTTTGTTCAGAAGCTACCCGGTGATATAAAACCATTGCGTTCTGTTTATCAATCAATGGACGATATTTCGCAGGTTGCCTATTCGAACAGGCATGGTACAAGATTGGAGAAAGAAATTATTTCCAACTTTGATTATACCCTTTGCACTTCGAATGAACTTACGAGGTTGAAGTCTCCGTTTTCTAAAAATGTTTTTTTTCATCCAAATGCTGCCGAGACAGGAATTTTTAAAAAAGCAGTTACAGAACAATTGCCAAGACCTATTGAGCTGAAAAATATTCATACCAAAATTATTGGATTCACCGGAAGTATTGAATATCGGACGGATTTTGAGTTGTTAAAGAAACTGGCTGTTTACCATAGCGACAAAACACTTGTATTTGTAGGGCCACTGCAAACGGATGAACATATAAAAGTCGGCTTAGATAAATTAACAAACGTAGTGTTTATTGGTCCCAGGCATATTACCGAACTTGCTAATTATCTTCAGTACTTTGATTGTGTGTTGATTCCTTTTCGAAAAAATACACTGACCAAAAGTATCTATCCATTAAAGATTAATGAATACCTGGCAGCAGGTAAGCCTGTAATTGCTACTCATTTTTCAGAGGATATTTATTCATTTAAAGATGTTGCATACGTTGTAGATAGTGATGAAGAATTTATTGAGGCAGTTGATAAAGCCATCACAGAAAATAATAATGAGCGAATTCAGGCAAGAATAAAAGTAGCTGAACAAAATACCTGGACGGCAAGAGTTGAACGGTTTTGGCAAATTATAGAACAGGAACCAAAATAGACTTTTTTAAAAATAGCTTCTTCGATAGAAATATCATTAATCAAATTGTTTGCTCCGTCTACTTTTAGTTTGCTATATATTTCCTTTTTTTTATTTTACACTTTTCCCTGAGAAGGAATTAACGAAAAGGATAATTTAAAGTTGTATTTAGGATCTAATAAATAGCATTATCTATTTGCTAATTCGTAATTTGGATAGCTAAAACCAACTAACATGCGGATGCCATTCTTCTCATTCCTGCTCTTTTTTGTTTTATTAGATTTAAAGGGTACAGCCCAAAAAATATTTCTTCACTGTGGAAAAATGATCGACGTTACTACTTTACAGATTAAAGAACGTATGACTATTATAGTGGAAGGAAATAAAATTCTTGAAGTGAAAAATGGATATGAAAATGGAACTTCATTGGATAAGACGATGGACCTTACTAAGTATACAGTGATGCCGGGCTTAATGGATATGCATGTTCACTTAGATGGTGAGTTAAAAAAAGGAGATGTGGCCGAACGGTTTACTAAGAATGACGCTGATTATGCATATGAAGCGGAAAAAAATGGTTTAACCAGTTTATTAGCAGGTTTTACAACCGTTCGCGATCTCGGAGGTAGCGGAGTTGCTATAGCCTTACGAAATGCGATCAACAGAAAATTGGTAATTGGCCCAAGAATTTTTACCTGCGGAATTGCGATTGGTACAACTGGTGGACATGCAGACCCTACGAATGGTTATAGAAGTGATTTAATGGGTGATCCTGGCCCCAAAGAAGGAGTTATAAATAGCGTTGAAGATGCAAGAAAGGCTGTTCGTCAGCGTTATAAAGAAGGAGCAGACCTTATTAAAATTACAGCAACAGGTGGAGTACTTAGTTTAGCAAAAAATGGACAAAATCCCCAATTCACCGAAGAAGAAATTAGAGCGATTGTTGAAACGGCGAAAGATTATGGTTTTATTGTGGCTGCACATGCGCATGGTGCCGAAGGTATGAAACGTGCTATTCGTGCCGGCATAACTTCCATTGAACACGGAACATTAATGGATGATGAAGCTATCGAGTTATTCAAGAAATACGGAACATGGTACGTGCCTACTATTACTGCAGGGAGATCTGTGGCTGATTCTGCAAAAATTCCTGGTTTCTTTCCTGCGATTATAGTACCGAAAGCAATGGAAATCGGATCTCAAATACAATCAACATTTAGTAGGGCGTATAAAGCTGGAGTAAAAATTGCCTTTGGAACAGATGCCGCAGTGTTTTCGCATGGTAAAAATTATATGGAGTTTCTGTATATGGTAGAAGGTGGAATGCCGGCATTGGAAGCTATTCAATGTGCCACTCTTAATGCTGCTGAATTGTTAGGGTTGAAGAAATCTATGGGCAGTATAGAGGCGGGCAAGTTTGCAGATATAATTGCTGTAGAAGGAAATCCTGCAACTGATATCACCGTGATGAAAAAAGTAGTGTTTGTTATGAAAGATGGAACAGTGTATAAAAACAGGTAAGTGTTGAATGATAACTAAAAGATTGCTTTGACTCAAAATGAATAAAGGGAAGAAAAGCAACCTCCCTTTATCTATTCTTTTCTGAATCGTTTCTTCAGTTTATTATAACCGGCCAAATCAACGAACTATTACATTACTTTTTTTCTTGGGCAGGTATTGATTCCTAATAAGGAATAGAGCGGGCAGGTTCCAACCAACCCGGTAAGTAAAAAAACTCCGGCGACAACGAGCAAAACGATACCAAGCGTTCCAGTAACATTACCTGTAAAGTAAAGTACGGCAAAAACAACTGCCAGTAAAATTCGAATCATTTTGTCTGTGTTTCCCATGTTCTTTTTCATAATTTATATTTTATTGATTAATGGAATGTATCTTATACCGGTACTATTATCATGAATTTTATACCGGTACTATTATCATAAATTAAAATTACGTATCGTGTTGTTTATGAATAGTGACTTTCATCACTCGAGCCATTGATTTTTGGGTAATGAAATAATTCATTGATTTCGATCGCAAAAAAATCATGATAATAATCAGATGTCCCTATGAGTTTAGTCAAACAAAAGAAAATAAACTATCTGAAGTAAAAGAATGAATCTTAAGTCAAAGGAATATGACTAAAGTCAGCTTGTTAGCGATTGCGGAATATTATCTTGCTTTCGAAATCAACATACATGTTATTCCGAAAAATTCCCGAAATAAATGAAGAAGCGTTTGCCAACGTAATTGTCAAACAATACTATCAAACCGCTGAAATTTTCAAAGAATACCATATCGAGTATTGCTGCGGTGCCCGTTGGCCTTTAAAAACAGTGTGTGAAATGAATGGAATTGAATTTGACGCGTTACAAACTGACCTGTTAAAATCTGTTCAGGTAACACAAATACCGGGATCCCTGCCATTTACTGATTGGAAATTAGACTTTCTAACCTATTATATCATTAATATCCATCACCAATACCTCAGGCAATCACTACCAGCTATAAGCGAAAGGTTAAATAAATTTGTAGAGGAGCATTCAAAGAAGTTTGCCTGGCTGTCTCAACTACAATATCATTTTAACGAGTTCAAATCCTCTATAATGCCACACTTATTGCATGAAGAAGAAATAATATTTCCTTATATCCGCCAGATTGCACGAGCTTTTGAAAGTAAAGAGTCTTATGCCGGATTATTGGTTCGAACATTAAGAAAACCGGTGGAGGAACTAATGCATCATGAGCAGGAATTACTGGCTGGTATATTAAATCAACTTAGAGAGCTAACTAATAATTATACCGCACCTTCCAATGGCTGTACCAGCCACTATCTTGTATTTTGTCTTCTAAATGAATTGGATGATAATTTAATGCAGCATTTTTACCTTGAGAATTCAATTTTGTTTCCTAGGGCAATACAGCTGGAAAAGGAGTTATTGGGTCTTTCAGTCTAATCAACGTCCATTGCTTCTTTTTTTATCTTTATCTTGTTGATGAAATTTATTTTCATGCCGAATTTTAGCCGACGTTTAATTTTTTTACTTATTGTTTGTTCAATTGCGTTAACCTTGTCTCTTTCTTTTCTTTTTAAAAGATACGAACCTGCAGTAAGCGGGATTTTAATAATTATTTTATTTACGGCGTTCTTGCCAGGATGGAAATCTACGTTAGTTGCCGGTATTGTAGGAATGGTAGTGATGAGTGCCCTGGCCATTTATTTTAACGATCGGGGCAGTGATTTATTGAATGCAATGTTTTCACAAGTGTATTCACTCCTTGTAATTGTGGTTGCTGTGATAATTGTATTTTACCTTAAACGACTGCACCAAAATTTTGCATATGAGAAAACACATATGACTTCTTTGTTTGAGAATGCAACGGAGGGGATTTTGCTTACTGAAAGTAATGGCAAGATTGTATTGGCGAATCCTGCATCACTATCGATGTTCGGTTATCTTGCGGAAGAAATTTTAGGAAAGGAAATTGAATTACTTATCCCTGCACGTTATCATGGCAAGCATAGCCATTTACGTAGTGGCTTTTATAAAAAGCCTTCTAACCGTTCGATGGGTATCGGAAGAGAATTGTTTGCTCAAAGAAAAGATGGAAGTGAATTCCCTGTTGAAATAAGCCTGAGTCACTACAATCAAAAAAGCGAAACTTTTGTAATTGCTTTCATCGTAGATATTACTGCCCGTAAGGAATTTGAAAAGAACTTACTTCATCAAAAAGTTGAACTGGAAAAAATAAGTAATGATATTAGAAAGCTGAATGCAGAATTAGAGGATAAGGTGGAAGAAAGGACGCTTATTCTTAAAGAGGCCTTACAAAAGTTGGAACAATCGCAGCATGAACTCAATGAATCCCTGGATAAAGAAAAACAGCTGAATGAAATCAAAAGTCGCTTTGTTTCGATGGCATCGCATGAATTCAGAACTCCGTTAAGTACCATATTATCTTCGGCTACGCTTGTTTCAAAGTACCCTTCAACAGAAGAATTTGAAAAAAGAGAAAAGCATATACGACGGATAAAAGACTCAGTTAGTCATTTAAATGAAATGTTAGAAGACTTTTTATCGCTGGGTAAATTGGAAGCTGGAAAAGTAGGCATAAGTATTTCCTCTTTTTCTGTTCAGGATTTTGCAGAGGAACTGGTGGATGAAATGCGGTTTCATTTAAAACCAGATCAACAGATAATCTTGGAGATTTCGGGCGAACCTAATTTTGTGACCGATAAAAGAATGCTGAAGAACATACTACACAACCTTCTTTCTAATGCCAGTAAATTTTCTTCGGACGGGAAAGCAATTCTTTTTAAAACAATCACCGAAAAAAACCACTTATCAATTTCAGTTAAGGATGAAGGAATGGGCATTGCTAAAGAAGATCAGGTACATTTATTTGAAACTTTTTTCAGGGCAAATAATGTTAGCAATATCCAGGGAACCGGCCTTGGTTTGCCAATAGTAAAACGCTATGTTAACTTGCTAGGCGGATCAATTGAGATAAGAAGTGAATTGGAAGAGGGCACGGTGATTTTGCTAAATCTACCTGTCAAGCCAATCGACCGGCCAGGGATGGAGGTAAATTAACTTTATTCAAAATAATCGCATATTCATGGGTGACAGTTCGCCACATTGGAGGCCTGTTGTGGAAGGACCGGGCTTATAAAGGGAATACCAAGATCCAATCCTCGAAGAATTAGGATGATTCCGGTAACAGCAATAAAAGCTGGTATTATTTTTTGTATCTGCTGTCGTGAATGGAAAGTTAACAGGCGCCCTGCAAAACTTACGAGCATCATTGCTGGTAAAGTGCCAATTCCAAACATTGCCATAAAAAGGGTGCTTTCCCATAAATTAGTAAACGCCAACGTAGCAGCCATTGCTATATATACCATTCCGCAGGGTAGAAGACCGTTTGCCATTCCCATCAGTAAAAAACCAAAGGGGTTCTTTGCTTTCCGCATTAATTGAATAATTAATTTTTGTACCGATGAATAAACAGGCTTCATAAATGGAACGTGAATCGTTTTTTTTTGCAGAAAATACAACAACGCAAAGAGTAAGATCAATGCACCCAATAGAATAGAAAGTAATTGTTGGTAGCCGGCAATAAAAATTCGTGTGCCGGCAAATCCAATAGCGACGCCAAACAATGAATAGGTTACTATTCTGCCAAACTGGTAAAATAAAAGGGATAGAAATTTTTTTAGCGTTGATAGGTGATGGGTAGGCAGCGCAAGGCTTAATGGGCCACACATGCCAATGCAATGCAAGCTGCCTGTTACCCCAAGGGTTATACCCGCTATAATTGCTGGTGCTAGCATTAATTAATGGTTAATTTTTTTTCGGTATAATATTCTATTCCTCCTGTTACCCATTTAATTTTTACTGAATAGTTTCCCGGTAAAAAATGATCCTTTGGAAAAAACTGGGTACCGGAAGAATCAACCTTAACCGGAAGTCTTTGATCGTTCCCGGATTCATAAGCACAGTAAAACCAAAGTTCACCCTTAGTGGCATTATTGATAAGTTGCCTGGGTAATTCTAACACAATACTATTCCTGTCTTGATTCAATTGAACCGTTATTTTTAGATCTGTCAATCGTTTACTGCCGTCAATTAACTGTTGATATCCAAGTTCACTCTTATAGTAGTCGTTTTCTACAAGCTCAAAATGTGTATTCAATGATCGATACACGAGGTAGCCCATTAAGGACCCAAATACTAAAAAGGTAATCAATAGTTTGTTTCCCCAATTCATATTCTTATTATTAATTAATAAATGCTCATAGATTTTTGAAAGGCCCCATGAAGTTTGTTTTTAATTCCGTAATCTTTTCAGACCCTTTGTACAAACCAATGTGTAGTATTGTTTTCCTGTTGTTAATATATGTTTTTGGCAATACAATGAAAAAAGAAGCCTTGCCCTGTGCTTCTTTTTTTAAAAGGATGTCCCGATTTTCTGCTTCGATAATTCTTCCCGGAGCTCCTTCTAATCTTAATGTTAAAGGAATATCCTTAAGTGTTTTATTCACAACTTTTATCGTATACAGGTTTGATAAGCTATCCTCCCCTCGTTCCTGGTAAAGCATCCCCGCCGCCCGTTCAATGGTACCTCCGATATCTTTACGGGTGATCAACAAAATAGTTAGGAGTCCCGTAAGTACCAGTAACAATACAGAATATAGTTTCATTCTACCGGTAAAGCGCAACGTATCGTTATTGGCGATATTATTTTCAGAAGCGTAACGAATCAATCCACGTGGTTTTCCAATTCCATCCATCATATGGTCGCATGCATCTATACAGGCAGTACAACCAACACATTCCATTTGTGTACCATTTCGAATATCGATTCCTGTTGGGCATACCTTTACACATTGAAAACAATCAATGCAATCCCCGGTTATTTTTTCACGAACTGTTTCTTTTTTGAATTTGTCCCTTGGTTCACCTCTTTTATAATCGTATGCCACAATCATCGAGTTCCGATCCAATAAAACACTTTGTAGTCTTCCATAAGGGCAAATAACGGTACATGCCTGCTCCCTGAAATAAGCATATACTCCATAAAATATACCCGAGAATAATAGAATGGCTAATAACCCAAGAA
>JBJXDV010000398.1:0-13546 GCA_046153465.1 Chitinophagaceae bacterium | reverse complement strand
AAAAGCAAACAGTTTTAATTAATGATGTTGCCGCAGGTGAACAAAAAGTAATCCCGGTTCCTAAATCTTCTCGCGGTGTTACTGTTAGCTATACAGTTGTTAAAATAAATTCGAAAGCTCTTGGTCTTGCTCATGCAGGATTATAATCTTTTTTGAAAAGCCTTGTACAAAAACTATAAGTACTTCTCCACAATTCATAGTACTGGCACAGTAGTTGAATTTCTATTATTGCCCACCCTGATCATGTAGACCACCCCTCCTCTCCTTTTTGCCATTCTATTACTTAATAAATGCCTATGCATGCATATATACTTGTATTGTATTGATTAACTTAAAACAATTTTACTATGAAGAAGACCTTTGTAACACTTTTTGCAGTATGCGTAGCAGTTATAACGCTGCATGCATTTAGAACTGTTCAGTCCTCCGGTATTAAAGGAGCAATCCGGCCTGCTGATGCTACTGTTTCTGGTATTTGGGCAATGAGCGGCACGGATACCGTTAAAGCACAAGCCTTAAATGGAAACTTTGTACTTCAAGCCAAAGCGGGCACCTGGAAACTGGTTGTGCGTGCCTCCGCTCCTTACAAAGATGCTGTAATGGAGGGAGTGGAAGTTAAGGAAGGGCAAATCACTGATGTGGGCGAAATCAAATTACCTCAATAAGTAATTAGCGTGGACGGTTGAAGAAAAAGCAGCCCCGGTAAAAACTTGGGGCTGCTTTTTTTGTTTACGGCTTCGGAAAATCACGATGGTAATTACGATCGTTGTTCAACTTCTATTGGTTACCTTGCAGTCCATTACTTAAAATTCTATGAAATCAATTTTAGTATTTGGAGCAGGCAAGTCAGCAACCTGTTTAATTGAATATCTTTTTAAAGAAAGCTTGCATAACCAATGGCGGCTAATGGTGGCCGATGGAAATCTTGCGTTGGTTCAATCGAAATTAGGAAAGGCAGCTCATACGCAGGCTATTTTGGTTGATGTAGAAAAGCCACTGGAACGTAAAACGCTTATTCAGCAAGCCGATTTGGTAATATCATTGCTTCCACCTCACTTGCATATATTGGTTGCGAAGGATTGTGTACTATTTGAAAAAAACCTGCTCACAGCTTCTTATGCAGATGAAGCGATAAAAGAATTGGAAGCCGATATTGAAAAGAAAAAATTATTATTTCTTTGCGAAATGGGTCTCGATCCAGGTATTGATCACATGAGTGCGATGCATTTGATCAGCCGTATTAAGGACGAAGGTGGTACTATAACTTCTTTTAAATCTCATTGCGGTGGACTGGTAGCTCCCGAAAGCGACGATAATCCCTGGCATTACAAAGTAACCTGGAACCCAAGAAACATTGTTCAGGCCGGAATGTCGGGTGCCTCATTTATTGAAGAAGGTACTATTCGAAAAATGAAGTATGAAGAGTTGTTTGATGCAAACAGGGTTGTTGATATTCCTAAGCTCGGTTATCTGGCCTGGTACCCTAACCGAGATTCCCTAAGTTACATTCCATTATATCAGTTAGAAAAAGCAACTAATTTTATAAGGACCACACTCCGTTATCCCGAATTTTGCTTTGGCTGGAAAAATATTATTGATCTTAAACTTACCGACCAAACTATTCAATACGATACCGATGGGATGAGCCTGCAGCGTTTTTTTCAACTTCATTTCACGAATTACGGATTTTCGGATTGGTTAGAGAAACAATTAACAGAACGGTTTTCAAAAACAAAACAGTTGCTGGAAAAATTACAAGAGCTGCTGGATGTTGAAAATGGATCAAACCCCGATGAGAAAAAGGCACTGCAGGATTTTATGATGGTAGATGATAATGGGGCCTTGATGGATATTAACCTCGAAACTGTTAAAACAAAGGCAGCAGCCACCGTTGCTGGTCAAATGCACGAAGCCAATTTATCGATGAAGCAATTATTTTTTTTGGGGATGGATGATGATATAACGGTAATTAATAAAGGAAAATGCAGCGCTCTCGATGTTTTACAATTTGCTATCGAAAATAAATTAGCATTACAGCCATCCGACAAGGATATGATTGTTATGTTGCACGAAATAGAATATGAAATCAATAATACCAGGCGGGGAATAAAAAGCAGCCTGGTTGTAAAAGGAAAAGATAGTTTACGTACAGCAATGGCACAAACTGTGGGGTTACCTCTTGGAATTGCCGCTAAATTAATAATGTTAGGAAAAATTTCTTTGACTGGCTTGCATATACCTGTCCTTCGTGAAATTTATGAACCAGTAATGGAAGAACTGGAGGAACACGGAATAGCCTTTACTGAAACGATGAGTTTATGATAATACCTTTTAAAATTGGATTAGGGGAAGCTATCACCCAACTTCAATTGGAAGAAATTCATCGTTTCACCAGGGTAATGAAATATGGTACCATGACGGTAGAATATTACGCACCTAAAATAAAAGATCTTCAAACACCTCATCTCCAGGATGAACTTTATATAATTGTTTCAGGAAAATCACTTTTCTTTCGTGGTGATCAGCATATAACCTGCATGAGTGGAGATGTTTTATTTGTTCCGGCGGGAGTAGCACATAAGTTTGAAAATTTTACAGACGATTTTGCCACCTGGGTAATTTTTTACGGACCGGAAGGTGGAGAGAACCTATGAAACAAATTATCAAAGGCTAAAGATCCAAGAAACAAGATCCAAATAATCAAAATGCAAAGATCCAAATAAGGAGTAAAAAAATAAAACAATATTGTCCGACTAAACTCATCTTAATAATTATTAAAAGCCTTTTGCAGAGCGGGTTCCGGCCCCCTCTCCTTAAGGAGAGGGTTGGGCCTGCCTGCCGGCAAAGGCAGGGTGAGGTAACTCTTGCAAATAAAGCCTTTTACTTATTTAGTCGGACAATAGTGAAAATAAAATTCAAATTGTCTCAAAAAATGGCTGGCATTTAGATTTTTTATTCGAATTTATTTGGTTCCTGGTTTCTTGATTTTTCTGTTCTTTCTTTTATTTTATTCATCAATCCATCTCTTCAAGTTTCAAATAAGTTTTTAACTCCCTGACTCCTTCCGTTGCCGATTTTTCAATAGCTGTTAGGTTTTGAATCGCTGATGTGTAAGGAATTCTTTTATCAATCAAAAACTTTGGAATTTTATTGTTTGCATAATTTATCAATCCGGCAGCAGGATATACTGCGAGGGATGTTCCTATTATAATAAAGATTTCGGCAGACTCAACAATAAGTAATGCTTGTTGAATTAGAGGTACAGGTTCTTCAAACCAAACTATATGTGGCCGGAGCTGTGCGCCATCATCAGCCCTATCTCCTATTTTTATATCCTCATGAATTTCATAGATCAATTCTTCATTTTTTTCGCTTCGCATTTTAAAAATTTCACCATGCAGGTGCAAAATATTCTTACTGCCTGCTCGCTCGTGCAAGTCATCAATGTTTTGAGTTATTATAGATACATCAAAATGTTTTTCTAATTCAGCCAATCCATAGTGTGCTTCATTGGGTTCGGCTTGCTGAACATTTTTTCGTCGTTGATTGTAAAATTCCAATACCAGTTTAGGATCTTTTTTCCAAGCGCGGGGTGTTGCTACGTCCTCAATATTATACCCCTCCCATAATCCATCACTATCACGAAATGTTTTTAATCCGCTTTCGGCGCTGATTCCTGCACCGGTAAGTACAACGAGTTTTTTCATGAAACAAATTTAGAAGAAAGCTATGAGTTGCGAGCTACGAGCGGTAGCCTATGGTTGTTGCGCTTACCAACTCTTATAACAGACTGAATAGAATTTATCAGTATTGTGTAATGTCAGTGATAATGATATCGCGACCTTATACTTGAAGCGCTCAACAAGAAGCAGCTCGCAGCTCATAGCTCGAAGCTTCTTCCCTACCGTTTCCTCAATACATTCTACCGCTTCATCATAATTGTTCTTTTCCGTTTTTTCTCTTCCTAACTATGTATGGAATTACAAAAAATTATTTAAACCTTTTATTTTCTGTTTATGAAAAAAAATATCGAAACTCTCGTATTGCTCTTTGCTTTTATTACGTTGTCATCGGGAATATGCAGTAAAAGCGGTGATGCAACAGCCCAGCAAAGCACCTTTCCCGGTGCATATATATTTATGATTGACGAGGCTCCTGACAAATTAATATTTTTCAAAACAAATGGTGCAGTTACGTACAGGGATCATGTTTTAAAAACCTACGATCTTACTCAACTCGCTAAAGATGAAAACTGCAAATTCTATGTACGGAAAGCAATAACTGAATCTGGCCAGCAATGCTATGCCATTCAACTGGATAAAAAAAGAAACCTCTGGTTAAGTGCTAACCCATCCAGCAATAAGCAGGAACTGCATTTGCTTGCATCCAGCAGTCGAAGCGAAACAGAAGACCCCGGTGGAGATAATTATAAATTTCAAATGCATGTAACAGGAACAGTAAATGGTGTAAGAATGGTAGCGATAGAAAGTGTTGAAAAACCAGGCTGGTATATTTCATCTTCGCCTCCAGGCTTTCAGTATGCTGCCAACCTTGTAACATTACAACAGGCAAACAGTCCCGAAAAAGCTACGCAGTGGCAATGCCGTTGATTCACTCAGTCAAAAACTTTAACGGCTAATTACACTAAATAAAAAATAGTTGTGTATTACTTGCTTTGACATTTTTCAAATAAGAAATCCGTAGAATCAATAATACGTCAATTTGTAATTATTGATTTACTGCGATACACAAAATTGATCAAAAAGTTAAAAGCAATTCGTTGATATATTATAAACAGGCTATAACTATTATGAAAATATTTTTATTCTTACTTGTGCTTTGCGTTGGATTTTTTGCCAATTCGCAGGTAATGATTCCTGGCGAGGTAGCTAAACGCCTGGAGAATGATAAAAGTTTTTCCGGCTATGCCCGGGAAATGACCGGGTATTTAAAAATAAAGCAGTCGCAATATGCCTCCGGTTCTAAACAAAGGACGTATTATGATAAGCAGGAAAAGTTTCTTGCCCGGCAACTCTGGCAACTCGAAGGCCGGCAGGATGCTAATGGAAATATTACTCATTATACACAAAAAACCTATAACGCCCTAAGGCAATTCCAACTGCAACGGGCCAGCGCTGCACAGTTTGCTTCCACCAATGGCGACTGGAGCCTTGTGGGGCCAACTGTTAATACCGCTGGCTATAATGTATCCACTACCGGAATCGGCAGGGCTGATCGGATCGCTTTTCATCCAACCAATGCGAATATTGTTTTTGTTGGAACTCCCTCATCCGGAATTTTTAAAACGGTCAATGGCGGCGACAACTGGTTTAACCTGAATTCTTTTATTCCTTCCTTAGGAGTTTCGGGATTGGTAATAAGCTGGGCCAATCCGGATGTGATTTATGCATTAACAGGTGATGGTGACAGTAACCTTGGTGATAATGGATTTGTGCAGGGTTTCGATTATATCCGCCCTTCTATCGGCGTCTTGAAATCAACCGATGGAGGAGTGAGCTGGGAGCTTACAGCGCCATTGGGAAATGAAGCCGACTTCTTTGTGGGATACAAGCTCATACAAAATCCGATCAGCCCGAATACATTACTTGCGGCAACATCAAAAGGAATCTATAAAACAAGCAATGGCGGTGCCAGTTGGTTACGTGTAACAGCTGCCGATCGGTTTTATGATATTGAATGGAAGCCTGGCAGTGTAACACGTATCTACGCCGCAACAGCAAACAGCTTTTATATTTCAAATGATGGCGGCGGGAGTTTTCAAAACAGAAACAGCAATCTCGATATTCCAATCGATTCCGGCAGTCGTATAGCCTTGGCAGTTACACCGGCAAATCCCAATTACGTGTATCTGTTCGCCGCGTTTTTGGATTCTAACAACAATATAATCAATAAAGGTGTTTATAAAAGTATCAACAGCGGAGATAATATGATACAGATATCTGCCCTGGCCAGCCTCGCTAGTTTAATTCCACAATATGCACTTACCCTTGCCGCTTCTCCTAACAACGCCGATATAGTAATAGCTGGCAATATTAACATTTACCGAAGTATTAATAACGCAGCGTTTACTCCATCCAGTTCTGATATCGATGCAGACTTCCCCAACTATGTACATGCGGATGTGCACGACCTGGCATACAACCCCTTGAATAATTATCTCTATGTGGCTTCGGATGGCGGTGTGTATATTAGCACCAATAATGGTGCGACCTATACAGCCAAGTATACTAACTTTTCGGCCACCCAATTCTTCCACTTTGATGTATCTACGCTTAATACGGATGTAATGATTGGAGGTGCTCAGGATAATGGCGGACTCTACCGCGAGGGGAATTTTGCGACATTTACCAAAATGGCTGGGGGCGACGGTTACGATGTTCAGCTTTACAACGGATCAAACACACAGGCATATATATCCGTAAATACTACGCTTTATAAATTCGATGCCAATGCCAGCCCCCCTCGCACAAACATTAACTCTGTAGGCGGGGATGGATGGTTCAAAACAATTGCGATGTCTTATTCCAACAGCAATATTGTTTTTGTAAGCGGTGAAGATATTTACCGAACATTGAATGGAGGGGCTAACTGGTCGCTCGTTAGCACTGGACGCAACGGGCGATGGGCCATGATCACTTGTCCGAGTAATGGCAATCGCGTATACTCGGCCGGGGGTGCATCATTTAATGACTATCCAAGCGATTCAGATTCCGCAAAAAAAATGATGCGCAGCGATAACCAGGGCGGTTCCTGGTTCGAACTGCAATCGAAGCCGGGATTTCCGAATACAATAACAAAGATTACCGGTATCGCGGTGTCTCCATCGAATTCTAACCAGGTATGGATTACCATGGGTGGGTTCAGGGATGGTGAGAAAGTATATTATAGCAATAATGCGGGTGAAAGCTGGGCGAATTTATCAGGTACTCTTCCCAATTTCCCCATTAACTGTATAACGATCGATGACAACCTGGATGCCTATATCGGTACAGATGCGGGTGTTTTTTTCAAATCAGCGTTGATGCCCGACTGGCAACCCTTTTATAATGGCATGCCGCAAATACCTGTTACAGACATGCATATACGAAACGGCATTATCTATGCATCAACCTTTGGCCGTGGTATCTGGAAATCGGAAACACATGGAGCTTGTCCGCGCTCCCTTTCCTTTACAGGTTATGTGAACGGTGTAAAATTCTATGAAGCGGTGCTGATTGATGCTGCCAATACTTTGAGAGGTGGTACCGGAACAGAATTTTATTTGCGTGCGCAAACCAGTGTTACGCTTACCGTTGGATTTCGTGCTGATGGAAGTACAGGAGAAAAATTCAGGGCATGGATCGGTGATTGCGGCAGTGGTGGCATTCAACCCTTGCGGGCAGGTGAAAGCAACGAATGGTTAAGTAATCATGTAAACAATGAACTGAACATTTCAGAAGATAGTAGTAAAACAATCATATCCTACAAAATGCCCTTCGATGGCAAAGCCAGTTTGTTATTACTTGATAAAGAAGAAAAACTTAAAGAGGTTTTATTAAATAATCAGTTATTAAATGCCGGAAACACAACCATGAAGCTGGAAGAAAAAATTGATTGGCCGAACCGTTTACTTGCATTGATAATTGATGGCAAAATTGCCGGCATCATAAAAAAATAAAAATTAGTATTCTGATCTTTCTAAAAAATAAGATTTTAAAATTAAACTGAGTATATGAAAAAGATAACCTCCCTGTTTCTCGCAAATTGTATCTGGATCGTTTGCCTCGCACAAGCAGTTGGCATTGGCACCAATGCCCCGCATCCCAGCGCGCAACTCGACGTTACGAGTACCAACAAAGGCTTGCTTATTCCCCGTTTAACGTTAGCACAAAGGGGCGCTATCGCTTCACCGGTGCTGGGATTGCTTATTTACCAGACAGACGGAGTACCCGGTTATTATTCTTACAACGGTTCTTTCTGGAGTATAACAAACACACAATGGAGTTCTGTTTTTCCGCCGGATATTTTTTTTGGAGCAGGAAATGTTTCTATCGGAAGTACTATATCGGTTGCCAACTTAAATGTTACCGGCGACCAATTGATATATGGGTCACAGCCCGTCCTTTTCTTTCGTCCGCAAACAGGTGCCACCACTTCACAAATACGTTTCCAATTAACAGATGGTTCCAACGAATTTGGGATTACTCATTTCGGCAACCGGTTAACGCTGGGTAGAATGGTTGGTAACACTATAGCAAACGACCTGATAGTAGCTTCCGATGGCAATATAGGAATTGGCACTACTGCGCCTAATGCAAAACTGCATATAAACACGAACATGATGATTGGCCCGGGCACTCCTACCGCCGGTTATGCTTTATCGGTAAATGGAAAAATTATATCAGAAGAAGTGCGGGTAGAGGCAAATGTTTGGCCGGATTATGTATTTGAAAACAAGTATCCAATTATTTCGCTGACTGAGTTAGAGAATTATATAAATAAAAACAAACACCTTCCCAATATTCCTTCTGCAAATGAAGTAAAAAAAGAAGGAATTGCGCTTGGTGATATGAACAGAAGGTTGCTGGAGAAAATAGAGGAGCTCACACTTTACATTATCCATCAGGATAAAAAAATCAATTTACTGGAAGAAAAGATGCAAGACCTGCAGGCAATACATCAATAACAATCTTATTTCCTTATTGTAAACAAAATATATGAGAACAGTTTCTTTTGCAAAACTGACCTGCTTGCTGATGGGGTTGTTTTTATTTTCTTCTTCCATACAATCGCAACAATTGCCGAAATATGATACAGTCAAAGGTTTTTATGATTACCAGAAAAAAATGAACGCTTATTTCTCAGAGCAAAAAAATGAAATTCATGATGATGACGAAGAAGAATTTGAAGGTGGGTATGAACAATGGAAAAGACTGGAATGGTACTTTAGTACCCGGCTGGATAAAAATGGCAGGTTTGTGAATATGCAGCAATTGAAGCAGGATGCCATAACGCAGATGGTTAGCTGGCAATCCGGCTTGTCACAAGTTAACGGTGCAGTATCACCGCTCCAGGTGTCAGGTTTATGGACGCAAACAGGTCCCACTTTAATTAATACAACCAATAAAAATATTGGCCGTATCAACAGGTTAGCATTCTTAAACTCAGACCCCAATGCAATATGGGCTGCAACAGCCGGCGGGGGATTATGGAAAACTTCTAATGCTGGCACAACATGGTCTGCATTAACAGATGGCCTGCCTAATTCAAATTTATCAGGAGTAGCTGTGCAACAGGATAACCCGAACATCATTTATATTCTTACCGGCGATGGTGACGGAGGGGGAAGTAATGGAGGAGGTGATGGCGGGCAACTCAGTTTAGGCAAGTTCTCAACAGGTGTATTAAAATCTGTAAACGGAGGAACAACCTGGAATTATACAAGTTTAAAATGGAATGAAAGTGACGGTATTAACGGTTTTAAAATCGTTATGCACCCTTCCAGCTTCAATATACTTTATGTCGCTTCAAGCCTGGGTATTTACAGGTCAGTTAACAGCGGCGCCTCCTGGCAACTTGTATACAATCAATTTTGTTTTGACATAGAATTTAAACTGGGTAGCCCTGTTGGGAGTATTGTATATGCGGGTTTGTCTGGAGGAAGGGTTGCACGTTCTATTGATGGTGGCGATACATGGGAAATAACTTTTAATGATCCGGATCCGAAAGCTAACCGGGTAAGCATTGCAGTAACACCTGCCAATCCTCTAGCTGTATATGCGTTGATATCAAGCGATGATAATGATACCGCCAATGGATATACGTTTGCAGGTTTATACTACTCTACAAATGCGGCAGACAGTTTTAGCTGGAATCTGAGAGCCTCACATTTCCCAAACGTATTCGGTGGAGAAGGTCTCAGCCAAATCGGGTCTCAGCAAAACTATGATCATGCGTTGGCTGTAAACCCCTTTCAAACGGGAACATTGGTAACAGGTGGCGTTACCATTTTCCGCAGCACCAATGGCGGAACTATGTTGGAATATGTTCCTAAATCAACCAACTATCATGTAGATATACACGAACTGGTATACAGTCCGGCAAGTAATGTTTTGTACGCAGCATGCGATGGGGGTATTTATTCAAGCACTAATGATGGGCAAACATGGACACCCCGAAATGGAAACTTGGCTATCACACAATATTACCGCATCAGCGCAGCCGATAACGAACCATCAGTTTTACTTGGCGGAGCACAGGATATCGGGTCTCACTTGCGCACCACTAATACCAGTGTATTTGAACAAACAGGTGGAAAAGACGGAGCAGATAATGCCATTAGCGCGTCTAACAGCGACGTTATGTATGAAGGCTCTACCCGTGGGCCCTTCAGGTATTCAAACGACCATGGACAAAGTTTTGGAAGTGAATTTGTAACGCCTGCAATATTGAGTACAAATTATTCTATTACTGCAGATGCTTTCTGGATTACTAATATCCAGGTTTCGCCAATAAATCACCACATTATTTTTTTGGGGTATATGCCTGTTGTGAAAGGTTCTTTCAATGGTTCTTCCTGGACATTCACCGCAATTGGCATTAAGCCTTTGGATACTGTTTCGGGCAAAACGGTATTAAATGTCGCTCAGTCCAATGCCAATGTTATTTATGCAGGCGATAATAATTATAATGGCTTGCAAAAATTATGGCGCACAATTAATGGCGGTACCAGTTGGCAAATTTTAGTTGTACCCTATTCTGTCCAGCCCTTTACCCGTTTAACTATCAACCCTGTTGACCCTAATGAGATATGGCTCACTTATGGTGGTTTTTCAGCAGGTAGTAAAGTTTTCCATTCTGAAAATGGTGGTACAATCTGGAATCCTTACACAGGTTCTTTACCTAATGTGCCGATCAATTGTATTGTGTATGATGACAACAATGGCAGACCGGATGATGCCTTATATATAGGCACCGATATAGGTGTTTTTTACAGGGATAATACACTAGGCGATTGGATACCTTTTAGCAATGGGTTACCGGTAGCGGAAGTCACCGATCTGGAAATTAGTAAATCAAGCGGATTGCTACGGGCAGGCACTTACGGAAGAGGTATCTGGCAAACATCGCTTTATACTGCCAACTGCCCGATTAACGAAAATTTCACTGCGAATAGCCATCCTCCCAGCAAACCGGCTTTTATTTCCGTTACAAATACAATTACCTCTGTAGCTGTTATCAATGGCGTGGGTGCTAATGTTCAGTACAAAGCTGGAAACGGTGTTACATTGAACCCAGGTTTTCGTATTAACGGATCAAATGGAGCAAAATTTATTTCTTATATAGGCCCTTGCCCCGGAGGTGGAGTGCCCCTGGGTTATGCAGCTCCTATAATGAATGGTCTTAGTGGTTATCTTATAGAAAATAAATAGAGATAGCGGAATTGATGCAGTAAATTTAATAACCAAAAAATGATTTGAAAACTAAGGCACAACGATATGTTTTCTTACTGTTGTTTCTTCTCTATGACGGAGCTTTAATTTTCGCGCAGTTACCCGATTATCACGTGCAGATGATTATGCAAAAAAAAGGGCTTTCAAATCCCAGCCAGATCAGAGAAGTTATGAAAGACAACAGGGGATTTTTATGGCTCATGCTTAGTTCGAAAGTACAACGTTTTGATGGGAAGAATTTTGTATCATTCTCTTTCGATGAGGCCTGTGTAAATATAGTACAGGACGAAGAGTCGGTTATATGGGTGGTAACCCGGCAAGCCATTTACCGTTATAAAAACGATTATTCCGGATTTGAAGAACTGACAGAATACCGTTCTTCAACAGCAAAATACAAACGACTGATTGCCGGTACGGATAAAAAAATTTACCTGTTAAGTAATGAGGGAATCACCCGCTGGAATAATCAAGCAAAAAAATTTGAATTGTTCGGTATTGCATCCTTCCGAAGCAACTCATCCTTTCCAACCCTGAAAAATTGTGGGGACTGGTTATTTTACAAACAGGACGATACTACCCTGGCACGTTATAATATAGTTACAGGGGCGCATGATGCTGTTCGTGTAAAGGATGCTAATTTTGTGGTACCTCTTAATGCAGACAGTGTATGGTCGCGGCAATTTATTGGAAATACTGTACTGGTATCATTTACGGCAAAAACAATTACTCCCGTTACAGGAGAGCAATTCGATGAACCCTTATCAGGTAACAGCTATTTCATAACCGGGGGAATGAGCCGCTCGGCCGGTGAATACCTGGTATTGCTTAATGACAAAGGTTGCTTTTCGTACAATGCGTCCAAAAACCGCTTTTCAAAAATAAACTTCTTTTATGATGGCCACCTGGTTATTGGTACCCCTTTGCCAATAAACAATAACTTTTACCAGGAAGAAAATGGCACTGCATGGGTTGCTAATAAAGAGGGGTTGATGTATTTTAATCCGTTGGTGAACGGTCTGAACTTATTAAGCAGTAATGGAAAATGGGATAACAGCATCCGGAATTTCGCGGAAGATCAGCAGGGTAATATCTGGTTCAGTACCGCCAATGGATTTTGTAAATGGAATAAACATAACGGAAATGTATCGGTTTGGGAGCCCGATTATGATGCTGACAATTACCTGAATTATTCATCGGTCCGTTCAATGGCTTTCAGCTCCGGCAAAATACTTATCGGACAAAGCGAAAAAGGGTTCTGGCTATTTGATCCGTTAACCGGAAAATTTACCCGCCCGAAAGTTGAAGTAGACAGCTTGCAAAAACGATTTGAAAGAGATTTCAATCATAATATCGTAACGCTACGCAACGGTAATTTCCTCTTGCTTTCCAACAGTACATGGCTTGTCCGTAAAGGAGTTCTTACAGTCAGGGAAATAAAACTTCCGGATTCTATCGGGAACTCACGGGCAGGTTATGAAGACGCGCAGGGAAGAATTTGGCTACTGACCGGGCGAGGGATTTTTGCGTTAGACAGCAACTTCAATGAATTGTATAGTTTAGTCGACCGTAATCGGGGAAGATGGATTAACTCCATTGTTCAGATAGATGATACCACTTTCTGGGCTGCGGCCAAAAACCTATTCGAAATAAAACTTCGAACGCAAAAGAAATTGTCCATACGACTTATTTTCCCTGAGCTGAGTGAGGTTCATTTTTCTCACTTATTCAAAGATTCCTTGCAGCGTATCTGGATGTCTAACGAAGACGGAATATATCGATATATACCCGAAACAGGAGCCATCGAGAAATATGATCACAACGACAATGCTAAAGGTTTTTATACAGCCGTCAGCAATAGTTTTCGGGCCAGCGATGGTACCGTTTATTTCGGCAGCCTGAACGGTATTAATTATTTTGTACCGGAAAAAATTCCCCCGCAGAAAGTTTCGCTGCAGATTCATTTGCTGAATGTTACCGTTAATCACGATGATTCTTCGTTTCTCCTTTACCGTTCGATGCCCGATCTTAACTATGATCAAAATTCATTTGTATTTGATTTCATTGCTCCACATGTTTATAATGGCGATAAAGTA
>JBJXDV010000397.1:0-5752 GCA_046153465.1 Chitinophagaceae bacterium | reverse complement strand
GGTATTGCAGAAACCGATTGGAGCTGGACACCGGTTGTTGCCGATTTTGACAATGACAGTTATCGTGATATTGTTGTTACCAATGGGTTCCCTAAAGATGTAACTGATCATGATTTTGTAGCATTCCGGAACGAATCTTTTTCGATTGCTTCCAAAAAACAACTACTCGAACAGATACCTGAAGTTAAGATTCATAATTATGCCTTTCGAAATACCGGCAACCTAAAATTTGATAACGTTTCTACAGCATGGGGTTTTACAACGCCAACTTTTTCTAACGGCGCTATTTATGTAGATCTTGATAACGACGGAGATCTTGATCTTGTAGTTAACAATATCAATGATAAAGCAGGTGTATTCAAGAATCAGTTAAGAGATATTCAAAAAGATTCTTCTAACTACCTTAAGATTCAATTTAAAGGAGATCGTTTAAATATTAATGGTATTGGTGCATTTGCAGAAATTTTTTATGACAAGGGGAAACATCAGCTATGGGAAAATTCTCCCTTTCGCGGGTATCTTTCTTCAATTGAAAATATGGCTCATTTTGGTGTAGGAAAAATAACATTAATTGATTCGGTGATTATCAGTTGGCCCAATGGAATGGTAAGCCGGGAAAAGAATGTTTCAGTAAATAAAATTCTTACCTTATCAATAGTCAACGCAAGTTTGGAACAAATGAAACCTGTTACTCCTTTTGCATCGCAAGCAATGTTCACTGAGATATCCAAGGCAGTTGGAATTAATTATGTGCACGATGAAAAAGATTTTATTGACTTCAATATTCAAAAATTATTGCCTCATAAACTTTCGGAGTATGGACCAGGGTTAGCGGTCGGTGATTTAGATGGAAATGGGTTGGAGGATATTGTAACTAGCGGTTCTTTTTCTTTTAGCAGCCAATTATTTTTACAGCAAACCAATGGAAAGTTTATTAAACAAAAGCTACTTCCAATGGATGGTAATGATAAAAAGCGTTGGGAAGAATTGGGTATGTTATTATTGGATATTGATAAGGATGGGGACCTTGATATCTATGCAGCCAGTGGTGGGTACGAAAACCAAAATAACACAAATGCTTATCAGGATCGATTGTATATTAATAATGGAGCAGGAGGATTTACGATGGATACTTCTTCACTTCCAAAGAATTTTATAAGCAAATCATGTGCAAGGGCTTTTGATTATGATAAAGATGGCGACCTCGATATTTTTATAGCGGGAAGAGTTGATCCATGGAATTACCCAAAGCCAGTTTCCAGTTTTATTTATAGAAATGATTCTGAAAACGGAAAAATTATTTTTACGGATGTCAGTAACTCAGTTGCAAATGTTCTAAATAGTATTGGTATGATTTGCGACGCAGTTTGTACCGATTACGATAATGATGGATGGATCGACTTGGTATTGGCAGGGGAATGGATGCCAATTACTTTTTTAAAAAATGATAAGGGAGTATTTAAAAATTATACATCCGCAACCGGTTTAGGGAATCAAAAAGGTTGGTGGAATACAATTGCCCCAGGCGATTTTGATAACGATGGCGATATAGATTATATAGTTGGTAATATGGGGCAAAATTCTTTTTATCGGGCCTCCGAACTATTTCCGGCTTATATAACTGCCAATGATTTTGATAAGAATGGAAGTTTTGATGCATTGCCTTCTTTACAGTTGCCCGATCAAAATGGCGTTAAAAAAGAATTCCCGGCACAAACAAGAGATGATTTAGTTAAGCAAATGATTGGTATGCGTACTACGTTTCAGAATTATAAAACCTATGCTGTTGCAACTATGGAACAAGTGCTTACGCCCGAACAACGTAAAGGCGCGATTCGACTGGAAGTAAATAATCCCCAATCGGTACTAATAAAAAATGTAGGCGATGGTAAATTTGAAATGATGCCCCTGCCAAAGGAGGCGCAGTATTCTTCTTTAACGGGTATTGCAGTCGACGATTTTAACAATGATGGATACCTCGATGCACTTATCAATGGAAATGATTTTGGCACGGAAGTGTCGGTGGGAAGATATGATGCATTAAACGGATTATTACTTACTGGAGATGGTAAAGGAAATTTCACGGCTAATTCAATTCTTCAAAGTGGAGTTTTTATCCCTGGTAACGGTAAAGGTTTAGTGACATTATTAGGAGTTAATGGAAAATATTTAGTAGCTGCTGGCCAAAATAGAGGCCCCTTGAAAATATATAAACTGAGAAAAGAAAAGAAAAGTATAACCATCTATCCAGATGATATCTACGCAATCTTAACATTAAAAGGTGGTGGCAAACAAAAAAGGGAATTTTATTTTGGATCTTCTTTTTTGTCACAATCGGGTCGAACATTGTTTTATGATACATCTATAAACAGTATTGAAATAACCAATTCAAAAATGGAAAAAAGAATTGTGACCAATTAATAATAGTTTACGCATGAAAATTAAACCAGGTTTAATAAGCATTATTATTACAGGATTTATTTTATATGTTTCCTGCTCGCCGAAATCAATTGCTGTAATTGACGAAATATCATTGTTACATCAAAACCAGAATCTTCTTACAGAAATAATAATTTATGACGGATTTACTCCGCCGGTTGCCAGTCGTATTTATGTTTATACTTCTCTTGCGTCATATGAAGCAATAAAATATAGTAAGGAAGGAACCGTATCAATTACAGATAACCTGCATGGGTTTAAGCCTATGCCACAACCAGAGAAGGGGAAAAATTACAACTATACGTTGGCGGCAACGAAAGCATTTTTTACTGTAGTGCGGAATGTGAAAATTTTTTCAGTTGATTCATTAAAAAATCACGAAGAGAAGGTTTATAGGAATTATAAGGAAACGCTTGACGAAGAAACATACAATCGGTCCATTGCTTTTGGAGATAATGTTGCTAAAGTAATTCTTCAACGAGCAGCAGCAGATGGCTACCTGGCATCACGAGGTAAGCCTAAAAATTTAGGTAGTAATGATGCTGGTAAATGGAGACCAACACCTCCCGATTATTTGGACGGCGTAGAATGGTGTTGGAATACTATGAAACCAATGGTGCTGGATTCAGCTTCGCAGTTTATGCCTCCAAGGCCACCAGTATACAGTAAGGATACAACCAGTTCATTTTATAAGTATGCAAAGGAAGTAATGGAAATAAAAAATTCAATATCAGAAGAACAACAAACCATTGCAAAATATTGGGATGACAACCCTTTTGTTATTGAGCATTCGGGTCATATGATGTTTGCAAATAAAAAAATTACACCTGGCGGCCATTGGATGGGAATTGCTGCAATAGCTGCTAAAGAATCCAATGCCAGTTTGGTTAAAACGGCTCAATCCTATGCATTAACAGCTATTGCTTTGTTTGATGGCTTCATTGCGTGTTGGGATGAAAAGTACAGAAGTAATGTGGTACGGCCCGTTACGGTTATTAACGAGTGGTTCGATCCGGCCTGGTCTCCTTTTTTGCAAACACCTCCTTTTCCTGAATATACCAGTGGCCATAGTACTATTACTGCATCGGCTGCCACCGTGCTGGAAACTTTATACGGTAATAATTTTGCATTTCAGGATACGAGTGATCTAAGATATATTGGTATGCAGCGTCATTTTAATTCTTTTCGCGAAGCGGCCAACGAAGCCTCAATAAGCAGAGTTTACGGAGGCATTCATTATCGATCAGGAACTGATGCAGGGGCTGTTCAGGGAAAAAAGGTAGGCGAACTGGTAGTGCAACGTATAGTTAATAGGCTACAACGGCCACAATAAAACGAAATTAGTAGTGAGAGCATAAATGTTTCTTATTCTTTATAAAATGAAAGAGGCAAAGCTTATTGAATGCATTGCCTTTTTTATTTATTAGATTTGCCGCTATGACAAAAGTGATTTTAAAGAAGAAAATCAGTAACCGTGTAGAGAATGGTCATCCATGGATTTTTGCGAATGAAGTAAACATTGTGGAAGGCAAGCCTGAGGGAGGTGATATTGTGGAAGTGTTGACCTACGATAAAAAATTTTTAGGCAAAGGTTATATTAACCCGAAATCTCAAATACTTGTAAGGTTACTCACTCGCAACAAGCAGGAAGAAATAAATGAAGCTTTTTTTTATCATCGATTGCTGAACGCATGGAACTATCGAAAGCAACTTGGGTATTCCGAAAATTGCAGACTTATTTTTGGCGAAGCGGATAGTCTTCCGCAATTGATAATAGATAAATTCAACGATTTTTTTGTTATTCAAACGCTTGCCCTTGGGATGGATAAATGGAAGCCAGTTATCGTACATTCATTGGAGAAAATTTTTCAACCTAAGGGAATATATGAACGGAATGATGTGCCGGTTCGTGAATTGGAAGGTATGGTTCAGCATAAAGGATTTTTATCTGCTCCCTTCAATACAAAAATTATTATCAAGGAAAATGGATTGAATTTTCATGTGGATATTGAAAATGGTCAAAAAACTGGCTACTTCCTTGATCAGCAAGATAACCGAAGGGCAATTCAGCATATTGTAAAAGGGGCCGATGTACTTGGAGCATTTACCTATACTGGCACTTTCGAAATTCACGCAGCTTATTATGGGGCAAAGTCTGTTCTCGGACTTGATATCTCTGAAAGTGCTATACAACAGGCATGCCAAAACGCTGAGCTGAATGGATATCAGGATATTTGCAGGTTTGAATGCGTAAATGCTTTTGATGTATTGAAACAATGGGCTAAAGAGGGTAGGCAATATGATGTAGTTATGTTGGATCCACCTTCTTTTGCAAAAACAAGAGATAATATTCAAAAAGCGATAACCGGATACAAAGAAATAAATCTACGGGCGATGAAGTTGGTTAGGCCGGGTGGTTTTCTGGTAACGTCAAGTTGTACAAATCTTATTCAGCCTGATCTTTTTCTAAATGTAATTCAGATGGCTGCGAACGATGCTCGTAGGAAATTACGACAAGTATGTTTTCAATCGCAGTCAGCCGATCATCCAATAATCCGAGACCTTGAGAATACCCAATACTTAAAATTTTTAATTGTACAGGTACAATAGAAGTGATTCTGGGTATTGCAGAAATGAAAAATGCTTCTCTATCAGAAGAAGCATTTTAAAAAACAATTAGATGAAGTTTTATTTTGAAACCTGGAACTTACCAGTATCGATTACTTTTCCATTCTGATCGCGCAATTGAAAAATATAAATTCCCCTGAAGAAATCAGAAAGATTAACTATTGTTTTTGGAGTTACATTGTTTGCTTCAAAAACTTTTTTACCAAGTAAATTTATGATGTGGAAACTGTATGATTTATCGTATGATTTCTGGAACTCGAAATTAATAAATGATGTGGCGGGGTTGGGGTAAAACTTAACGATGCGGGTTACAGGATCTCCATTCGGAGGGATCGTTGATCTTTCCTGGCTTTTCGCACTTAAGCAAACTAAAAGGATAATGAATAAATTGTAAAAAACCTTCATGAACGACGATGATTTACTATGAATTTCCAAGATATAAATTATACTACGAATTTACAACTCCTTTGCCAGGAAAATTAAATTTTTAAAGAAATTTACGTTCTCTCTATTTTGTAACCTGTTGCTAGTCAGTAGTTAAAATTGCCGAAATTATTTTAACGACTCCAAAACCTTATTAATAGATTCAAAATTAGGTTGTTCTCCAGCGTTTTCAAGTACCTCAGCGTATTGTATTATCCCATGTTTGTCTACAATAAATGCCGACCTTTTGGAAACCCCTTTC
>JBJXDV010000396.1:0-3392 GCA_046153465.1 Chitinophagaceae bacterium | reverse complement strand
TTACCGTCATGTAATTAAAACCAGGCACCTGGCCCCTCCATAGTGCAAACGACGGATTAGTGGATATATTGGTCCAGGCACTAAGGCTTCGCCAGGTATTCGCATTATCTTTTGCTCTCCCACTGACAGATAAAGGTATATTGGTATTATAAAAACTCAAGTACACATATCCTTGCGCATACGTGAGTCCGTTTCCGTTAGTGGGAAGTTCACCTTTTGTAGTTAACTCAATGGTGAGCGTGACAGGCGCCGCTCCTGCGGGGATCGTCCAGCCAACGTCATTGATCATTCCATTGAACAAGCCTGGGAGATTGGGAGTAACCGTAAACCGGTCCGTTGCCCGGTATAATACATCGGTTAACTCGGAGATATGCTGCGTGGGTTGCCCGAAGGTACCATCCAGTGATATATAGGTTTGGCTTTTGCAAACAGCTACTATAAGCACAAAAATAACTACAGTATATAAACGCTTTCTCATAAATAAACTATTTAATTGCATAAAAATTTATTGCTGTGTTTCCTGGTATTTGTATTCGAATGTTTTTAATACGTTGCCTTCCATATCACGGATTAGTTTGAGACGGTTGAGGGTATCGTATTCGTAAATCATTGTTTTACCGTTTGGATCTGTTTCACTGGTCATTCCTAATAACGGCTGGTGTGTATAGGTGGTTATAAAAGCATCAGAAGGATAAACACGAACTTCATCAATTGCATCTCCGTCTGACAATAACATATTACTCGAATAATTCACCGTTTTATTTTTCCAAATACCATTTTGGAGATAATGATAATTTACGAGATACGACCTTGTATTTGGGATTGAAAACGGAACCGTATAATCCCCATTATTTCCTATAAAATAATTCTTCCCTGCGTAAGGTGTGGCAATTCCGATATTTGTCGTCTCTTCTTCAAATCCCTGATAAAAAAATTCTTTTACACCAGTTGAAGACAACGTACCTCCATTATAGTTAAAATCAATTCTTCCCTGAGGCGAGGAAACATTTTCAAGAAGTGATACACTAAGAACATAGTCTCCCGGTGGTACATTAGAAAAGGTATATGTATTTGTATTACCATTAGTACAGCTATTATTTGTAGAGATGCACAAACTACGAGAGGCGATATCCGAAATGGTTATAGTTGCCTTTAATGTTGAATTACTACCAGGAGAGCTTTTAAATGTTAATGCGCAAGTGATGTCTCCGGTAAAATATTGCTTAAAGTTGTAGTCAGTAAAAGTGGAATAGTTTGTGGGCACATCAACACTTGCATTTTTAGGATCCAAAACATAAAACTGAGAAAATGAATTTTGAGCATTAACAATTTTGGCTATAGGGTATTCATTCTTGTATCCCCATGCATAGGATGTTATAACCCCGCTTTTCGAAATAGTTTGTTGAATGGTCCCTTTATCACCATATGCCTGGATGCTGACATCAACCTCCGGAGTATTATTAAAAATGGCAGATTTGTATATTTCGGGTAGAAATAAGGCACCATTGCTCCAGTTCTTATAATCGGTTTGTGAAATCGATAACTGATCAAATCCTTTATTTTCTTTTATTTCAACCAATTGGTTGATCATGTTTTTTTGATACATATCCAAGTAGGGCTGTGTACCCTTCTCAACAGAGTACTTATATTGCGTCTTTCTGGTCTGCCCGTTGGATAATAGAAAAACGTCTTTCTGAGAAATCTTATCGTTAAGCGTATTATAGGAATACACTTCTCTTTGATTAATGGAAACGCCTTGCCGGATTTCTGTTACTCTCTTTTCAACAGGCCTGTACGGATGAACATAATACATATTTGCACTAATATTAGGTGCCCAGATATTCGCCTGTTGAAAAATGGCATCCTGCCCCAAAAATCCTTTTTTATGAAAACTCATCATCTTAATGTCTTTCTGTTTTAACGAATAAGTCCTGATTCCAGCTCTGGCATTAACTGCGACCTGATCGTTTTCAAAATCACTTTCATTTTGTACTAGGAAAGTTGTTCCCCCAACAGCTATCGCTTGCTCCTTGAGTAAGTTTCCTCTTGAAAACTGCCTTGAGTTTGTTTGCAGATAATATAAAGCATTGCCCGAGGTAACGATGTTTTCGAAACTACCCACATCAATAAACTTATTATCATCGTGATTAGAGTATTCATATATCTTTTTGCTGCCGTTTTCTAACTGTTCCTCAATCCGGCTGTAAGTAATATGATTACCGTTAGTATTTAGCAGTGGGTATTGGCTATTGTCGTATAAATAGGAATAATTAAATGTTTGGGGCGAACCACTTATTAAAATAGTCCCCTGCCTTGAATCCAGGTAATTGATACCTCCTGAATTAAGGATACCACTTGATGCACCATCTTTGAGATAATAATATTTTTTGGTTAATGGTTGATCCGAAGCAAACGCATAGGATTTTATTTCTTTTATCCGTAGGCCTCCGGCAGTTTGAGTACTTCCGGCTGAAATTGCCAGATAAGTGGTGAGACTTAGCTTCTTGCTATAATCATGTGGTTCATAGATAAGCTCCGTAAATCCGCCCGTTGGATAAGTAATTTTTTTTAGTGCTCCTATCTGCATTGCCGTAGCATCAGGATTCCTATTGAGATAATACTGATTTATAAAATTCGCTGTAACATACCCACTCCATTGTTTTTGGTAAAACCCGTTTACTATAGGTACCTCACTGATGGGAAATGGCATACGGCCATTATAAAATCCCCAATGATCTGTTTTCGTTGTAAGATAGCCATCAATGAACAGACTATTACTGAAAGGGCTTATGTCGGTATTAAAAATAGTACCATAATATTCAAAATCATGAGCCAATGAATTCTGAAGAGAACCTTCCCGGAGTTTTTTAAGAAAGGTCCGGTTTGCTATTGCTCCATCATAATATTCAAAATTAAATTGCTTATTATATCCTCCATTGGTAATAGTTATTTTATCTATCTTGAACTCTTTGGGGCTCACTGGTGCCCCATCTGCTTGCTGATAAAATGACCAATCACTATAATAATGGGTATATTGGTTATAGCTATCGTAACTGTCTCCCGATAAAACGGGATATTTATTTAACATTGCTTCTGAATAATCAATACTTAATAAATAATCGTTGTACTTAATTTTTTTTAAGTAAACAGGGTCCTGAACAATTCCACTGATATTTTGAAGATCAGTTGTAGCATAATAATTGGTTTGTTGGTTGACCGAATTAGTTGTTTTTGCTTCATAACTATCAACCCCATTCGTAAGAGATATTGTTGGATATTTCCTTTCGTATTCAAAATCTACAACATCATTTAGATTAGTAATAATTCGCCTTAGATACCAGGATGTTGGTGTGGATTTCAGGACGGTTCCGCCCGTAAAGCTTCTGTTCAAT
>JBJXDV010000395.1:0-5583 GCA_046153465.1 Chitinophagaceae bacterium | reverse complement strand
GCAGCAAGAGATAAAAATAACAATGATCCTATTCATCAGCAAGTGTTCGGTTCGTTTACCGATTTGTTTTAAATGCGTTCCAACCCTGGGCAGTAATAACATGTTTGCTTCCGCCTTTGGTAATAATATAAGGTGCTTCAATAGCTTCGGTCATATAACCAATCACACTGATTTGTTCATTTAAAACGAGTTTTTCATAATCAGATTGTGGCACTGTGAAAAGCAATTCATAATCTTCTCCTCCACTTAAAGCACAGGCGGTAGGATCTATTTCAAATTTAAATGCAGCAGCTTTTGTTTCTCCCGAAACAGGAATTTTTTCTTCATGCAACACGCAGCTCAGCCCACTCTGTTCACAAATATGCAGGATTTCAGAACTCAACCCATCACTTATATCAATCATAGCAGTAGGGGTAATTTCTTTTTCTTTAAAAAATTCAATAATTCCCTTTTGTGCTTCGGGTTTTAACAATCTGCCAATAACATAAGATTCGCCTTCAAGATCTGGTTGAACATCCGGGCTTTCTAAATAAATTTTCTTTTCTCTTTCTAAAAAAAGTAATCCTACATACGCAGCCCCTAAATCACCACTGCAACATAAAAGATCTCCTTTTTTTGCTCCACTTCTTTTTACGTATTTATCAGTATCTACCTCCCCCATAGCGGTTACTGAAATAATAAATCCTTTAGGTGACGTAACGGTATCTCCGCCAATCAGGTCTACACCATATTTATCGCAAGCGGCGTAAACTCCTTCATAAAATTCATCTAATGACTCCAGTGCAAAGCGATTACTTATTCCAATGCTTAAGGTTATCTGTGTAGGTATGGCATTCATAGCATACACATCACTCAAGTTTACGATTACACTTTTATACCCTAAATGCCTGAGTGGCGTATAAGCAAGATCGAAATGAACTCCTTCAATTAGCAGGTCGGTAGTAATAACGGTTTGCTTTCCAAAATGATCAATTACTGCGGCATCATCACCAACACCCAATACTGTAGAAATATTTTGCAGTTCAATATTTTTTGTGAGATGTTGTATTAATCCAAATTCGCCGAGTTCATTAATTTCCGTACGTTCCATCATGAGTGCGAAGATACGGAGGATGCAGGAAGTGAATAGCAGATCGGGGAAGCAGGAATATTTTGCTTGTTTGCTTTTATTATTACCTATTTATTTTTTACTCGCTTTTTTCTTCGTGTACACTTTGATAATATTTTCCCGGGCGCAAATAACGAACTCCATTTTTTGTAACAAACCGGGTCGGGAGTGTTTTAAATACACCATCTTTTTTATACACCCAAAAATGTAAATGAGGAAAGGCACTATACCCTGTATTACCACTTAAAGCAATCAATTGCCCCTTTTTAACTGTATCACCTAATTCAATAAGTGCCCCATTTTTTTGAAGATGCCAATAACCACCAATCGTTCCGTCGCTATGCTGAATAAGTATGTGGTTACCCTCGTTTAAAAATTCATCTTTCAATCCTCCTTTCGAAGCATCTTCTTTTATTTCTGTAACAATACCTTCTCTTGCGGAATATATAGAAGTACCTGTGCGCATTTTAAAATCAAGCGCTAATTCTCCCTTATGCGAATGCTTACTTTCCCAACCTTGTATAAGAAAGAAACTTTTACCCGATGCATAAGGCAACCAATAGATATAGCTCGTATCATTTTTAACTCTTCCGCTTTTTAAATCATGAATTTGCTGGTCGGGTAATTGAGCCGACGACGAAAAAAATGAGAAAAGAATAAAAATAAAAGAGAAGTACTTGGTGGTAATAGTAATTGTGTAACCCAATGTTTCGATTGATTGTTTTGTTTGGTCTTATCATTACAGCAACTAATTCATTAAATTAATAAACGCTCCTTATTTCAGGTTGTTATTTTCTCACACATATTCTTGAGATTCGATAAGCCCTGTTCAAACTGTTTATTAAGTGTTTTAGTAATACCGGGGCCAATAAGACGTGCAATAGGATATGGAAATTCTCCATTATTTGACCAGGTAACTTTTGTTTCTCCATTTCCCCATTCCTCAAATAACCAATCATCGCTGGCATGAGATTTAAATGGTTTAATAAATTCCAGGTTAAAGTGAACATGTTTATTGTCGATATCCCGAACGGTTAAACTTCCCACGCCTATTTTTTTACCATGCCAGGCATATTTATGTCCGATCGTTTGTGGATCACCGCTAATAGTGCCAGTGGCGCCCGGGTCAGACTTCTGCCAGGGATTCCATGCAGCATAGTTGGTAAGATCAGCTACCCGATTCATTACCACTTGAACATTGCTGCTTATGATCGTTGTTTTCTCAATGTGATAAGTAGGGGGTAAGAAGAGGGCGATAATAAGCAGGCTTGCAATCAATCCAATTATAATGTATAAAGCAATTAACATACGCACAAGGTTTCAGGAAAGTTAGTGTATTGTAAAAACATGCCCAAACCGCAGGAATAAAAAAAGCCCCTGAAAGTTCAGGAGCTATTGAATTATTATAATCTTTTTATTCTGCTTCAGCCACAACTTCTTTTACCTCAGGTATCATACGTTTCATCATTCCCTCAATTCCGGCTTTTAAGGTAATCATTGATGAGGGGCAACCACTGCAACTGCCTTGCAACATCAGATTTACTACACCTTCATCATAACTCTTAAATTGAATAGCGCCGCCATCCATTTCTACTGCAGGCTTTACATAATTTTCCAATAATTCTTTTATTCTTTTAACTACATCATCATCGTCTGCAGATACCGTATTGCTGCTTTCCTGTTTCATAGAAGCAACCTCTTCTTCGTTTATCACTGCTTTTCCTTCTTCCAGATAATCTTTTAAAAATTGGCGAATGGTAGGAACAACATCATTCCATTCTGTATCTGCCACTTTCGTAAGCGTTACAAAATTACTGGCAATAAAAACAGCTTTTATAAAAGGAAAACCAAACAATTCCACGGCCAGCGGAGAAGGCTTTGCTGTTTCAACATCCGGGAAATCGATGCTTTTACCAGGATATAACAACTTATTCGCCACAAACTTTATCGTTTCTGGATTTGGTGTCATTTCTGTATAAATGCTAATAACCGGGTTACCTGTCTTAATCATAAATCAATAATTTGACTGTAAATATAACAAAGGCTGTAGCTAAATGTTTTTGAAATTGGGAAAAGGTGAAAGTTAGCCGCAAATCAATGATTGCAATCATCCGAATGAGCGTGATTATGCACCCGGCATAAACGAAAATTACGCAGATGCGCATAAACGATCAGCAATACCGCTACTGATAAAAATATAATTTGCTTAGAGTGCCAAAGTTGTTTGGCTATTAAAAAAAGAACGCCCATTAAAAAAATAACAAGTGGTACAAAACTATGATGATGTTTTTTATAGCCATGCCATAAGGAGTAGGCCCCAATTAGAAAAGTGAGCAAAATCATACCATATTCCAACGGAGTATTATCAATGATGTTGATTCCCAATACAGGCAAACTGCTTAATAAAAGCGGTAGAATTGCACAATGAATAGCACATGCTAACGAAGCCGAAATACCTAATGCGTCCCAATTGATCCTACATCGCATGTTGCAAAGATAAGCACAAAAAGTTATTCAATGCAACTTTGTTGCAAATATCATTCTATCATTTTTAGAATGTTTTTGGGCGTAGCTGTCAGTACCTTTGATCCCATGAAGCTCAAATTTATCGGAAGAAAGGGATTGTTATATATTGGTTTTTTTATTGCGCTGGCAATTGGTTTTTATTGGGTAATGGCCCGAATAATTCCAGGATATGGCGTTGTAAAATTGCCTGTACTTAATTATGTAAGACCTTTTGCATTTACTAACCAGGATGGTAAGCTTATTAGCGAAAAGGATGTTAACGGTAAAGTGTATGTTGCTGAATTTTTTTTTACGACTTGTACCAGCATCTGCCCGAAGCTTAATAACAATATGAAAAAAATTTATGCCCTATACGAAAAGAGCGAAGATTTTATCATTATCTCGCATACCTGTGATCCGGAAACCGACAATGCCCTCCAATTGAAACGGTACGCAGATTCAATGAACGTAAATACAAATCGCTGGTGGTTTTTAACCGGGCGAAAGGATAGTTTATACAATGCTGCCCGAATGAGTTATTTGCTTGATGATCCAAAAAATAATCTTCAAAAGATCGAGGACCAGTTTATGCATACTCAATTTTTTGCCTTGGTTGATAAAGCAGGACAGGTTCGTAAAATTTATGACGGACTAAAAGAACAGGAAGTAGCTCAATTGGAAAAGGATATCGCTGCCTTGCTTAAAGAGCCAGTAACCAGAAGCAGGTTTTCGAACAATCTTTTTAATAATTAAACGGGCATTATTTAAATTAATAATAATTGCTGCATTATGGAAGCACAAATTGATTTTATACTGAAGCGGAACCAGCTGAGTGTGACGGGCAGCCGAAAAAAAATATTGGAATTATTTTTAGGAAGTAAAGGCGCTCTTGCGCATGGGGATATTGAAAAGAAAACCGGTGAGAAATTCGACAGGGTAACCGTGTACCGCACCCTTCAGGTTTTTCTTGAAAAAGGAATTATCCATAATATTCCGACTTCGGATAATGCTGTACGATATGCATTATGTAAAAGTGATTGTACAGAAGGGCATCACCACGATAACCATGTTCATTTTGTTTGTTCACATTGTGGAAATACGAGTTGCCTGGCGGATGTAACGGTACCGTTAGTAAAATTACCAGGCGGATTTAAAGCGGAAGAATATCAAATGGTAGTAAATGGAATTTGCAAAGACTGCCAGTAAAAAAAGAAAGCCCCGGTGTAGAAACACCGCGACTTTTGGTTAAGGCTCTGATTAGTAGCTATTTTATAATAACAGGCGTTTACTGCGCCCTTGTTTTAGATCAATTGTGAAACAAATATACTCTCCATTTTTGAACCACCGATACCTCAAAGTGGGTATTTTTCCTTTTCCATACGGCCTTAAAGACTATTTATTTGCTGTTTAACAAATTGCATAAGTTTTTGAATATAACTTGATGAAAAATTAAATTCAATGTCTGCACATTTATATAATTCCGGTAAGGTTCGCATTCCACCCATAGCTAATGACTGCATATAATGGTTGAGCGCTGCATCTTTATTCTCTTTAAATTTCATCCATAAGCCAATAGCGCCCAATTGAGCAATTCCATATTCTATGTAATAAAATGGAACTTCGTACAAATGTAACTGTCGCTGCCAGTTAGACGAACGAAAATGATCCAGCCCGGAGAAATCAATTGCCGTGGTTCCAAATTCTTTTAATAGTTCCATCCATTTTATTACCCTTTCGTTTTGGGTATGCGAAGGATTTTCATACACCCAGTGTTGAAACTTATCAATGGTAGCAATCCATGGAAAAATTGAAATTACCCTTTCCAACTGGTGCTCCTTCGCTCGTTTAAGATCTTCCTTGCTATCAAAAAAAACATCCCAATAGTCCATGCTAAATAACTCCATTGCCATACTTGCAACTTCTGCAATTTCCATCGGGTATTCCTTAAAAGAACTTAATTCAAGGGGATG
>JBJXDV010000394.1:0-5318 GCA_046153465.1 Chitinophagaceae bacterium | reverse complement strand
CCGCTCTTAATAGATACCGGGAAATGAATTCCTCCGTACAAACGACTCACCGCAGCTTCATTAGCACATGCTCTAAAGGAAGTGTAGTGTCTGGGGCGATAGCCCAACGTATCATTGGTATTATCTGTAAAGGAATAATTATCACCAAATAAAGAAGTCATAACCTCAGCCATAGCTGCAGACTGCACCGAATGCCCAGAAGAATATTCAGGAAAGTTGGGTGTTGGAAGAAAAGGAATCCAATCTTTCGCAAAATGTTTCCGGATATATGTAATTGGACGAACAAAATTATATCTATACTTAGTATCCCAACAAGATACAAACGCATCATTTAGTGCAATTCCCATTTTACAAAAAGCAATGGCGGCACTGTCTAACATAATTTTTCTTTCCTTTATAACCTGGCAGAGAATTTTTACAGAATGGCCTCCAGGCGTAAAGGTACTTCCTGAAGGATCGGCCCAAAATTTAGCAATATCTGCTTGCTCAGTAGTTAGGTGTTGAAAAACAGTATATACTTCCATTGCTTCTTTAAATAGAATACTATTTTCCTCATCACTATAAACTGGAGGCGGTGGTGGCTGACAATCTATACTATTCGCAGTAAACAGGTAACGGTTCCTGCCCCAATAAGGCAACAGCCCCCCGGTAAAAGCAGTTGGTTGCCACATACCAGGCAACAAAGGTTCTTGCATATACTTACCGTAGTTATTCTGAAATCCATTTTGTCCTCCATCATTACCTGACCAAGCATAGATAGCATCTGCGATGTATTTTCCATAAGTAACTGATTCAATAAACTGTTCAGGAGAAATATCTTTTGAATATAATTCATTAAAATATTTTTCCAGCGATTCAATTTCTTTTATATCACTATGAGATAATATGCCTGAAAATTTTTTTACAGCTACGGCAAGCGCAGCGTTTGCAGATATTGCCCAATGACAATTTGATTTTCTATTTAAGGGAATGCCCGGAATATTTAACTGTGATGCAAGCGACCGATATTCTAACATACCTTTAACGAGGCTTTCATAAAGAACAATACCCATATACCCAATAGTTCGGGCTGCTACAGGAGGTGTAAAGCCTGGTTTTCTACGAATAATCTTTAATTCAAGATCGTACCATTGCAAAGCTATTTCGGCAGGTAAATTCTTAACATCAATAATTTTAAACTGCACGACGCCGAGAACTGCCTGCGAATTATTTTTTCCGGCACATCCGTTCAGGACAATACCAGTAATACATATTGAATAAAAGAAAATAACAGTACCATGTAACACCCCTGTACGCATGAAATCGAATTTAAAAAAATTACTAGCCTTTTAAATGCTATTAATTAATAATTATTGATAAATAGCGGCAGTAGTCACTAATTTAGTAACATCAGCAAAAGCTGTATTTAATCCATCACTTACGAATACACGTATAATACCATTCTCTTTACTTGCCTGTATTTCATCTGAATTAAAAGTGAAACTCGTGCCTTTAATATCTACTCCAACGGGTACCCAATTTCTTCCGCCATTAGGACTATATGCAACCTGGAAGAGGAGATTACCCAATGGAGTATCAGTATCTGTCGCTTCCCACTTTACGGTAGTCCTTTTATCTATTTTTGCACCTGTTATAGGATCGAGTATGCGTATTTTTGGCGGTGCTGATTTTACAAATTGGCCATACACTCTTTTCAAATCTTTTGAATCCAGTACCTGTAATGAAATAATTTCTCTATTAGGTTGTAATGGAACCATTACTTCAAAAAAGCCAAATATGTCATCATTTTTCTTATCTGCATCATCGCCAAGCATTGCATTAAAAGGAGTCTCAGAAACAGCTCCTGTATTGTCAACTATACGCACAGTATAAGGGTTAATCTGCTGCCTTGTTATGGCCTGTTGAGAAAGCCATGGATAACGGAAAACAGGTTCAAGATATAATAACGAATCGCCTGTGCGATTAAAAATTCCCTGTATTACGGCTATTCGTTGCTGTGGTTTAAACCGATCGCCTCCGGCTCCGTCTGGACTGCTGAAAATACTACTACCTAAAAAGAAATTATAGGTTGTAATATCTACCCATGCTGTATTTGTAAATTGAGCAGGTACCATAATATCGTTACGCGTAGAAGGCTTTACTCTTTCTGTTACATTATTAGAAGCAGGGTTATTGTTCAGCCGGCCTGTTACATCCCATCCTGTTTCAGGAGCAATAGTTCTGGAATCGTGACTCAATCCAAAATTATGACCCAGTTCATGAGCATAGGTGCGCTGATAACGTATTCCTTCGGTGTTACCAAATGCATTAAATCCGCTAATCTGCCCCCATCCATTGCTAAGAATTGGATTCCCCTCGATCCAACCATAAAGAAATGTATTATTCGCTGCACCGAGACCGTTATTTACAATTAATTGACGGCAGGAAGCAAGCAGCGATAGGATGTTATCTTTTTCTGAGTTGTCATCTACTTTGCCATTTGCATTCGGATCATCAGAATAATTAAGCGTAGGAAATAATCCCTGACGATATAAATTGGGATCACTATCATTTACAGGATAAATTCCCCTAACAAACATATCACCTCTACCCGATTGAACATTTGCTATAGCAGGAAGTCCCAGCCCGGATGGTGTATAATTAATACGCGTAAAAAATAAACTAGGATTTGTACGATTCACGAATGTAAGGTTATTCACAGCTCCTGAATTATTAGCTGTATTCGTTTCACCAGCTACAGGATCAAGTGTAACAGTGAAATCTACATCCGAAGACGCCGTAATATTTGAGGGAGAAGGCAATTCAAAATTGAGTGTATGGTTCTCTGTATTCCTATCCGGAGCAGCAACTGCATTCAATGGTGCCAGTGGTGAAATACCACCTGCCGGTGTAATATCGGTACCACTAACAGAAACCCGTAAACGACCAGTAATATTGGCTACAACATTGCCGCCAGTACCAACGGTTACACGCACAACAGTTCCGCGTTGTGCTACTAAAGTGACAGTATTCGTGGATGTTTGAATAGCCTGGCTGACTTCTATAGACTGAACAGAAATATCCGCCGGTTCACAAGAGGACAGAAACATTATGATACCCGCTAAAAATGGCATTACTGATGTAATTGCCCTTGGAATGAGATTTTTTTTCATAAAAATAGTTTAATGGTTAATTAGAAAAGGCTATCGGACTAAAAGATCGTTCCTGGCAAACACTTTAATTATTCTTCCATTCGAAGCTTCTGTGATTCTTATCAATAGAATTTCAGTTCGTACAGGAATTTGCAGTTCAAAAAATCCATGGCGTGGGCGATCCTCTTTCGAATCACTTGCCACTAAAGCGTTAAAGTACACTTCGACGCTATCCCCCTTTACATACTTTACTACTACTTTAAATCTTCCATTCTTCTGGTTAGGGTTAGGGTAAGATAAAATCCTATTATAAAGGACAGGTTTTTCCACACTGATCAATACATTCCCAGAACTATCAAAAATTCCCTTTATAACAAGTGTTTTATCACCAGACTTATTCTCACCAGGTGGAAAAACTTGCCTCGTTGTATCAACTACCAGAATATCGCTCTGTTCATTAATGGAAGGGTCGTGCTTAAATGAATCTATATCACCACATTTAAT
The DNA here is from genome assembly GCA_046153465.1 of Chitinophagaceae bacterium. Classification (GTDB taxonomy): domain Bacteria; phylum Bacteroidota; class Bacteroidia; order Chitinophagales; family Chitinophagaceae; genus Endoryza. The sequence goes on along the minus strand of JBJXDV010000394.1, from coordinate 1,683 downwards.
AAAAAAAATAGATGCTGTAATCCACAGATAAATAGGTTTCATGTAGATATTAATAAAAAAAGAAGATAGAATAATTCATTATCATCAATTTGTGGGAACTCCATAGGTTACATGGTTAAGTGTCTTTGTTGTCCATAAAAAAGTTTTTCGCTTTACGATATACATATTATCAAAATCGGTATCGGCGATCGGGCTGATAGTTCTTCCGCTCAAACCAAGTACTATTGCCGGAACGGTAGATGTGTGTCCAACGATCAAAATATCTTTTCCTTTTATTTTCTTTAATCGGGAAATCAGTAACTGAGTACTTGGATCGGTTGGATCAAACTGTCTCATTGGCCGATTAATGGCCGATGCAAGAGGTTGTGCTGTTTGCTGTGTACGTAAGCAAGTAGAAACAAATACTGAATCAATTCCTTTAGCCAGAAGCGTATCTTTTAATACATTTGCACGGGTAAATCCTGCCGGCGAAGCGAGGGGCGCATTACAGTCATTAGTTGTTTTTTCCGCATGTCTTACCACATAGTAATAACTTGTGCACGAAGAGAAAATAGCATACATAAAAAACACGCAAAGGATTCTTATCATAATAATTTTTAAAAGGATTAACGGTAATGGTTAAAAGACTTAAAGCAGGAGAATATTTACGGAACTATTAATTCAAATAACAACTATACAAAGTTGAGGCCGTGTGGTAAGAGTACCAATAGTACCATTACCGAAAATATAAAGTATAAATACCTGAAAAATTCAAGTACTACTAACATCCGAAGTGCAAAAAATTAGTTATCCTTAATTGGCTAAATGCAAAACTAGTTTATCACAAACGATATAAAGACTCTTTAGCTATTAATATAAGTTGGCAATATTACTATTTTCATTATGTTTAGCAGATAAATTTTGAGCTAAAAAAAGAGGTAACTCGTCATTTTAACCGACGTGTTACCTCCCATGTATCGATTCATGTTTAGTATTTTAATTAAGTGCCCTAAAATCTACGGGAACTAATTTACTTACACCCGGTTCCTGCATGGTAACTCCATAAATAACATCCACAGAATTCATGGTCATTTTATTATGGGTAACAATTATAAACTGGCTTTCTGTACTGAATTTTCGAATCATATTTGTAAACTTACCAATGTTCGCATCATCGAGCGGTGCATCCACCTCATCCAATATACAAAAGGGAGCCGGCTTAATGAGATATATGGCAAACAAAAGAGCAGTAGCTGTCAGTGTCTTCTCCCCCCCACTCAATTGATTGATTGAAGAAGGTCGTTTTCCTTTTGGCTTAGCGATAATATCAATACTTGTTTCTGCCAGGTTTTCTGGATTTTCCAATACCATATCGGCAGTATCATCTTCCGTGAAAAGGGCTTTGAATACTTTTTGAAAATTTTCACGCACTTTATTAAATGTTTCCAGGAACCGCTGATTTGCTGTAGCCTCTACTTCCAAAATTGTTTGCATTAAACTTTCTTTGGCGGTAACAAGGTCGTTTTTTTGTTCCAGGATGAATTCATATCGCTTTTTCATTTCCGTAAATGCCTCAATTGCGGTAGGATTTACTTCGCCAAGGTTTTCAAGGCGCTTTTTCATACGGTCACATTTTTCCTGCAATTCTTCAGTAGGAATATCGCCGGTTCTTTCCTGGTCAAGTATATCGTCCAGGTTTATCCG
>JBJXDV010000393.1:0-6200 GCA_046153465.1 Chitinophagaceae bacterium | reverse complement strand
CATTTTGTACTTTAACCTTAAACATATGCCCATAAAGCGTTTCATAACCGTAACCATGATTTATGATCACGTGATTTCCGAAACCATTACCAGAATTACCCGCCAAACGTACAACCCCATTTGCAGTAGCATAAATGGGTGTGCCCTGAGGAGCACTAAAATCCAACCCTGCATGATACTTTACCGTTTTATACACCGGATCAATTCGGTAACCAAAACCAGAAGCAACCCGTTTCAAATCACTGTTGCTAACGGGTTGAATAGCCGGGGTAGACGCTAATAATTCTTCTTTATTCTTTATAAATCCTGTGATTTCAGTAAACGATTTATCCTGGTAAGCAATACGCAACATCAAGTTATTAATCGAATTGGTAATCGAATTTTCTAATTCAATACTGTTCATACTCATTACCAGCTTAATTTCTTTTTGTTTTTCCATTTCTTTAAGCCGAAGACTGTCGGGAATAGGATTCGCTTCAAAAATAGTACGATATACTTCATTGTCTCTCTTCTCCAGGTCCGTCATTTGTTGCTGCAATTTTTTGGTTTTTTCATCCAAAATTTCAAATTGCTGGCTTAATTGGGCATTAGTTTGACGCAGTAACTTTTCATTAGCCGAGGGAAAATAGCGATAGGCAATGGAAACAATAATAATTGCCGTTACAATAGCTGCCGAAATAAAACCCAATATGCGTAGTAATGTTACCCGAAGAGGGGTTTCCAGTTTTTCGTACCGGAGCGTATTTGTATTATAGTAATACTTTAATTTCTTCATTCCCGGGGGTTGTGTACCAGATTAGGTGTTTAAAAGTTAAAGGTTTGCGACTACCTGATTTCAAATGATAGGATTCACCGGAAGGACCTTGAACTATTAAACTCATAAACCTTAAACTTTATTTTACCTTTGCCGCATTCTAAAAAGTGCACCTACACGCACAAATATAATGTGTAGAGGGCCATCATCCATCAAAGATTATTCCATTATGATGACGAGCGATCAGGTACGAACAGCTTTTTTTGATTTTTTCAGATCCAAGGGACATGTAATTGTTCCCTCGGCACCGGTTGTTATAAAAAACGACCCTACACTTTTGTTTACCAATGCTGGCATGAATCAATTTAAAGATTATTTCCTTGGCAATAAAACTGCTCCCTGGAAGCGTGTTGCCGATACTCAAAAATGTTTACGGGTAAGTGGTAAGCATAACGATCTGGAAGAAGTTGGGGTTGATACCTATCACCATACCCTTTTTGAAATGTTGGGTAATTGGAGTTTTGGTGATTATTTTAAAAATGAAGCCATTGCCTGGAGTTGGGAATTATTAACTGAAGTTTATAAGCTTGATAAAGACCGTTTATATGTAACCGTATTTGAAGGAGATAAAAAAGAAGGCCTGCCAAAAGATGAAGAAGCCTTAAATGAATGGAAAAATTTTATTTCCCTGGATCGTATTTTAGCAGGAAATAAAAAGGATAATTTTTGGGAAATGGGCGATACCGGCCCTTGCGGGCCATGCACAGAAATACATGTGGACTGCAGGCAAGATGAAGAAAGAAAAATGATAGATGGAAGTACATTGGTCAATAACGATCATCCACAGGTGATTGAAATCTGGAACAATGTATTTATTCAATTTAACCGAAAAAAAGATGGATCACTTGAGCTTTTACCTGCAAAACATGTTGATACCGGGATGGGGTTTGAACGATTGACCAGAGTGCTTCAGCACAAGGAAAGCAATTATGATACAGATATTTTCACAGGTACCATTGCCGCTACCGAAAAAATTACCGGTAATAAATATATAGGCGGCGATGATAAACAAAGTGTTGCTTTTAGGGTACTGGCAGATCATATACGGGCAATTGGTTTTACCATTGCTGATGGTCAATTACCTTCGAATACGGGTGCGGGTTATGTGATTCGGAGAATTCTTCGCAGAGCTGTGAGGTATTATTATTCTTATTTAAATTATAAACAACCCTTATTGCATCAATTGATTCCGGTAATAGGCAATCAGTTTTCAACTGTATTTCCCGAATTGCATCAGCAAATAGATTTTGTGAGCCGGGTGGTTAAGGAAGAAGAAGAATCTTTTTTGAGAACCCTGGATAAAGGGCTTAAAAGAATAGATGATATAGTTAAAAATGCAAGCCATACCATTACGGGCAAAGATGCATTTGAATTGTACGACACTTTCGGATTTCCTATTGATTTAACCAGATTGATTGCTATTGAAAATAATTTAAAAGTAGATGAGGAAGGATTTGGCAAAGCTATGCAGGAACAAAAAAACCGAAGCCGTGTTGCCACCACATTGGATACCGATGATTGGATTATTATTAATGACATCAATCAACAACATTTTACAGGATATGACTCTTTAGAAACTAAAACGATAATTTCGAAATACCGAAAAACCACTTCTAAAGGAAAGGAAGCATTCCAAATCGTCTTGGAATCAACTCCTTTTTATGCCGAAAGTGGAGGTCAGGTAGGCGATACCGGTATATTACAATTCCAGGATGAAACAATAATAGTTACTGATACTAAAAAGGAAAATGGGCTTATCATCCAATTTGCCGATAAGTTACCAAAAGATATTTCCATTGATGTTACAGCGGTGGTTAATAAGAATAGTCGTCGCGACATAACCGTTCACCATTCTGCTACCCATTTATTACATGCCGCATTGCGTGCTGTTTTAGGACCGCATGTACAACAAAAAGGAAGCTTGGTAAATGAAGCGCATCTACGATTCGATTTTTCCCATTTTTCAAAAGCAACTCATGAAGAGCTTGCAACGATAGAGGCACTGGTAAATGAAAAGATACGCGCAAATCTTCCTGTTGTAATTAAAGAATTACCAAAAGAGGAAGCATTAAAATTAGGAGCGATGGCGTTGTTCGGAGAAAAATACGGTGACCAGGTGCGGGTAGTTATTATGGACCCGAATTATTCGGTTGAGCTTTGCGGTGGTACCCATGTTGGTGCAACCGGTGAACTAGGTATTTTTAAAATTACCACTGAAAGTGCAGTAGCTGCAGGTGTTCGGCGCATTGAAGCCGTTTCGGGAAAGGCGGCGGAGGAATTTATCAACAAGGAATTTCACCAACTCGTTTCATTGAAAGAATTATTTAAAAACCCCGCTGATCTTTTTAAAACGGTAGAAAGTACTCTCCTGGAAAATAATGAACAGAAGAAAAAAATTGAGCATTTCGAAAATCGAATATTGGTTGGCATCCGAAATGAGCTATTGCAAAAAGATGAAATTATCAATGGCATTACTTTCATTGCTGATATTATTGAAGTACCCAATGTAGATTCTTTAAAAAAATTATGTTTTGATTTAAAGAATAACCTCAGTCACTATGTGGCAATACTATGTACTAATATTGGCGGCAAGCCTTTTGTAGCAATTGGTATCTCAGATACAGTTGTTGCAGCAAAAGGCCTCGATGCCGGAAAAATAATTAAAGAATATATTGCGCCGTTGATTAAAGGCGGCGGAGGAGGGCAAAAAAACTTAGCTACAGCAGGCGGACAAGATGCAAGTAATTTGAAGCAGGTTATAGAAAAAGTTAAAAGTCTTTTGTAATGCTTTCAACTAAGTCGGTTCTAACAATTGTTGGAAATCTTATATTCTTAATGATTAGTATAACCGCAAAAAGCCAACCTGAAAATATAGCTGATGCGATTTTCCACGAAGATTCCATTAAAAGCATTGTTTCTTTCTTGTCGCATGATTCATTAAAGGGTCGATTAACAGGGTCACCAGAGAATTTAGTAGCGGCAAATTTTATTGCTTCTCAATTCAAACAGGCGGGTGTTTTACCAATGAGCGGAATGCAAGACTATTTTTCCGAATTTACTTTTTTTACCAATAGTACAAAAGAAATTAAAGGAATAAATGTTATCGGCACTATTCCGGGAATGTCGAAGAAAAAGGAGTTGATTATTTTCTGTGCACACTACGATCATATAGGTACTACAAACTCGAAGCCGTCAGAAAAAACGCTTACCCCAGGAATTAAAGAAATAATAGATACTATCTACAATGGCGCAAACGATAATGCAACAGGAACTGCTGCAGTGCTTTTGCTAAGCCGATATTTTTCTAATTTAAAAAACAACGAAAGAACTATTTTATTTATCGCTTTTTCTGGAGAAGAATTTGGATTAAAGGGCTCCTATGCATTTAATTCTATAATAAATTCGTCATCAATAAAGGCCGTTATTAATATTGAAATGATCGGTCGGGGAATTAATAGCAAGAGAGATCATCCCTTTATTACAGGTATCGAATACTCTGATTTGGGATATCTTTTAAATAAAAAATTAAAAAACAAGGTGTTGGATTCGAATGGAAGAAAAATACTTTTTACAAAAGATCCGAATATAAATGAAAACTTATTTAGTCGTTCAGACAATTACCCATTTGCATTAGGTGGTATCGCGGCCCATACCATAATGGCAACCAGCCCCAAAGATCCTTTTTACCATTCTGTAAACGATGAAATAGAAACGATTGATTTCAAAAATATGTCGCTTGTAATTAAGGCGATTGCGCTCGGTTGCACTGGATTGATTGATGGAACAGATACCCCCCAACGCATCAATCCCTCAAAACTCATAAATAATTAACTGGCTCTCTCCAGGCTTGGTCCACTTCTTCCGGCTCTTACGTTCTCTGCTGGCTTCTTTCTATCCTCATACGCTTTTCTCTTTCCCCCTGCGTTCTTATAGTCTTCTTAATGTTCCGTTAAAAGAAAACATCTTTCTCCGAATTTTTTCGTATTTCAAATAATTCCCTATATTTGATCTACGAAACTTAACGTAGATCACTGTCATTAAAATTGTTCATTATGAAAAAATATGTTTTTGCTTCCTTCATGGCGGCAGCCCTATTTTCCGGATTTATCTCGATTGCCCAGGAAACTAAGGAAAAGGAAAAATCCAAAATGGGTGAGCGTGATGAGATAATAATTAAAAAGAAAGGCGACAAAGAAAGTAAAGTAATTGTAGAAATAAAAGATGGTGAAGTAACCATCAATGGAAAATCCATTGATGAATTTGATGACGAAAATATTTCCGTCCGTCGCCGTAAGACGCCCACCGTAAACGTATATTCAAATTCACGGTTTCGTAGTTTGGCGCCATTGCAGGGTGTTGGAGAAAGTTATTCCGGGGAGCCGTTCGCGGGGTTTTCGTTTTCAAATGGCAATAAAGCATTCTTAGGTGTTTCAGCCGATGAGGAAGATGGAACAGGTGCTAAAATTATTTCCGTAACTCCAAAAAGTGCTGCTGAAAAAGCAGGATTAAAAAAAGGCGATATAATAACTAAAATAGAAACCCATTCCATTGAAGATAGAGGCGATCTGACCGAAGCAATCGGAAATTATAAACCAGAAGATAAAGTGACAATTACTTATAAAAGAGATGGTAAAGAAAATAAAGTAACAGCCATTTTGGGTAAAAACAAAACTACCGGTATCGCCCGCACCTGGAATTCAACCGAGCCTGCCTTAGGGGAATTGAGAACTTATCCAGGTAGTCCGGATCTTGCGCCCTTGCAGGGAGATGCTTTTAACTTCCAATTCGATAGCCCTGCTGATAATAATAATCATCTTTTTGGAATGATCAATGGCAGACCTCGATTGGGAATTAAAGCGCAGGATACAGAAGAAGGAAAAGGAGTGAAAGTATTAGATGTAGCTGAAGAATCTCTTGCAGAAAAAGCCGGCATTAAAGAAGGAGATATTATTACTGAATTCGACGGCATACCTCCTAATAGCGCGGATGACTTGGCAGATGCTGCACAAGAAGCGAAAGATAAACCTGTGGTTAAGTTGCAAATAAACCGTGCCGGTAAATCTCAAACGGTTGAAATAAAAACACCAAAGAAATTAAAAACGGCCAATCTCTGATATTATAGGAATTCCATGAAAAATGAACCGCCTTCTTTAAGGGCGGTTTTTTTATACCGCCTAATATCAGAATGCTTTATTGTTTTCAAGCATTAACCAGACTACATTATCCTTCTCAATAAAATTTCATTTATTTTTATTAATGGCCTGCCTGTCATAAACGCGACTTAAAATCCAACCAGATTGAAGTATTTTTGCCAGGCTCCTTTATAAAGGAACCCAACATAATTTTAAACAGGTGAATGAGCTAGTGAAGCGAATATTTATAACTT
>JBJXDV010000392.1:0-2693 GCA_046153465.1 Chitinophagaceae bacterium | reverse complement strand
CAAAACCTGTTCCTTCAATATCGAATGAAATTAAATCCTTGTTATCCGACCACCGCACTGGAATTTTTTCGACAGGATAAAATCCAACAAAACTTTTCTCAAATCTAACGGGTACAGGCATCTGCGTTTTAATTGAAATCGATTCGCCCTCAATAATTCCTCCATTTCTTTTTACTACTTCCACAGCGTGTTTAAATCCGATTGCGTACACATCTTCCAGGCTCATGGTAGTATATTTAAAATCGATCGTTTCCGCTTCCTTTAATCCCATTTTCCAATAGGCTGGGATTTTATCATATCCTAGTATTGTTCCTAATATTCCTCCGGCAGAAGACGGATTACAATCTGCATCCTGCCCACAGCGGGTTGTTATCTCCATGGTTTTTGTGAAATCTCCTTTACCATATAACAAACCAATCACCACATAAGCTGCATTTACTTTGGCATCAATATTAAAGGGAGCGAATACACCATCAGGACAGCCAATATCATTAGCCCATTTTTCCTGCACCTCTAACCAGGTTTGTTTCCAATTTAGCGGATACTTTTTATAATTATTAATGACCTCGTTGATACATTGATAAAATTCGCTTTGAACCGGAATTGTTTTTAAAGCTTGTCGAACAATTTCTTCCACATTGCTGGAAGTAAATGATAACGCATACATAGCACCAATATAAATACCGCCATACCATCCGTCGCCATAATTCATGATATGTCCAATCTTATCGCTAATAGCAGAAGCCGTATTTGGCATACCCGGGCTCATAAGTCCAGCGAAATCTGCCTCAATCTGGTAATCAATACAATCTGCATGAGGATTATTCTTCCATTCGCCACTGGCGGGGGCTTTAATGCCTTGTAATATATTGTAACGTGCTGCCTGGTTGGCATGCCATAGCATATAACCCGCATTCGCAAACGAATTAGCAAAAGAATCAACCGGTGCATCCAATCCATATTTCTCAAATACATCTACAAAAGTTAGATCCATATATAAATCATCGTACAACCCAGGATTGTTTATCATCGTATGTTTTAGATATCCTTCATACCATTTTAACGGTTGATAGTCGCCAATGAAAGTTCCCTGAAATCGAAATTCATAGGGCCCGCCAAAGGTTACGCCAATCGTTTGCCCTGCCCAACCACCCATTATTTTATTTTTGAGTTGTTGTTTGCTGATTGTAACCATCTTTTCCTGGCTAAATAGATTTCCAGCAAACAATAAAAACAGGTAGACCATAGTTATTTTTCTCATATTCACAGCAGTTGTTTAAGATAAATAATACCATCATCTAATATAGGATTTTTGCTCATCCCTTATTATGTTAAGAGATTGTTTTTATAAGAATTGGCGTTATTATTATAAAATTAGGTGGTAGAACCTAAAGAAAACTCGGGTAATCTTAACTGCTTTCCATTTTGCAATGCCGATTCATGTGCCAAAATACCAACGCAAGTAATATTAGCAGATTTGCGTGCATTCGGAAAAGGATCTCTTTTATCAATTAGGGAGCTAATAAATTCATGAACCAGGTGTGGATGAGAACCTCCATGTCCTGAACCCTGGATAAAAGATAAATGCTGGTTAGACTCAGCATCATAAACGCCGCCAGTGGTAAACGAGCGAATACTGGCCGGCAGTAAATGAGCATAATCCGGAATTTTTACTTTCGTGGGAATTTCACCGGTATGTATTACTGAATCTTCGTGTTCAATCAACGTCCATTCAAAGGATTTTTTAGACCCGTATACATCAAAACTTTCCCGATACTGTCTTGCCGTATTAAATAATGAACGGGTAACTTCCGCGCCTAAATCTGATTTATGAAATTTTATATGGCAACTTTCAATAGCAAACGGAGAGTTGTATTTAGGAATTAAATCTTCATCAATCCTTCCCGATCCGATACAAGAAACATATTCAGCATCTGCATTTGCCAACGCAACCACAGGACCTACGCAATGCGTGGCATAATGCATCGGTGGCAACCCTTCCCAATAGCCAGGCCATCCGGCCATTTCCTGCTGATGAGATGCACGAAGAAACTGCAATTTTCCAAGTTCCCCTGTTTTGTATAATTCCATAATAAATAGAAACTCACGACTATACACAACCGTTTCCATCATCATATACGTTAAGCCGGTTTCCTTAACAGCTTCCACAATCAACCTGCATTCTTCAACCGTTGTTGCCATTGGTACCGTACAGGCTACATGTTTACCAGCCCTTAATGCTTTAATGGATTGTTCGGCGTGATTTTGAATAGGCGTATTAATATGAACCGCATCAATATTTTTATCTTTCAATAATTCCTCATAATCTGAATACCGATTGTCGATACCAAATGCATCTCCGATCTGTTTTAATTTATTTTTATCCCGCTGACAAATAGCATGCATGTTTGAATTGGGATGTTTTTGGTAAATGGGAATGAATTCGGCCCCGAAACCAAGTCCGACGATAGCGATATTAATTTTTTTATCCTTCATATATCGTTCAATTAATAATTCAATGAAACTGGTGTTAGTCGCGAGCCCATGTTTTTAAAAAGGCCAATCCTTCAGAAGCAAAATCATCCTGGTTATCTGCCATTGGGTGCCAGAAACAAACTGCCCCGGCCAATTCTTTATTAGCTGGCGTGAAACTTTCGATCGATACCGTTTCAGTATATTGAATTTTTTCCAAT